>JAKABE010000153.1 GCA_021801945.1 Acidobacteriota bacterium | reverse complement strand
TGAGGCTTAGCATGCGGTGTTGGAGTCCGCCGGAACAGCTCCCAGAGACAGATGACTCCTCGATGCGAAAACCTTGGAGGAGCCATGCCCGAAATTGGAGAAACGTCAAAATCCCGAAGTCCTGCTGGCCTCAACAGCGCACAAAAGCGTCGCCTCTACATTACATGCTCGTACATTGACAAACTGCTGGTTGAAATAGAGCAGGTCCTTCATGAGACGGATTCTCTGTCTCCCTTCCCGCGTCACGTCGTCGACATCACACGCGCACAGTCGCGGGTACTGGAAGATCACATGCGCCGGATACGCGAAGAGCTCCTGCGCACGCTCGCCTGGCAGCAGATGAATCCGGAGCCGGCGGATATCCCGGCTACGCGCTCCGTGCTGACGCATGATGTCATGCTCCTCCGGGTACTCGAAGCGATCGTCACGCGGCACGGTCTGGTTGGATTCCGGGCGCGCATCGCTTCCCTCGCCCATCGCCTGGAGGAGAACAACCTCGAAGTCGCGCTTTTCGGCCGGGTCAGCAGCGGTAAATCCTCCCTGTTGAATGCGCTCCTTGGCACGCGCGTCCTGCCGGTTGGTGTCAACCCCATCACGGCGGTGCCCACGAAGTTGCGCTTTGGAACCGCGCTCCGGGCAGTGGTGACCTTTGCCGGCGGGCGCGTCCAGAAGGTTTCGTCTCAGGAGTTTGCGCAGCTTGTCACCGAGCACGGCAATCCAGGCAACGTCCGCAGCGTGGTTCGCGCCATGGCGGAAGTGCCATCCCCGCGCCTCAAACAAGGCATCGTACTGGTCGATACGCCGGGCCTTGGCTCGCTGGCGCGCCGCGGCGCCGCGGAAACCCTCGCTTACCTGCCCGCCTGCGACCCGGCCCTGCTGCTGATCGATGCCGGCGTGTCGCTCAACGATGAGGACATCGGAACGCTCCGTCTGCTCTACGAGGGCGGCATCCCTTCCATCGTGCTGCTCAGCAAAGCCGACCTGTTGCCGGAACACGACCTGCGTCAGATCAATGAGTATATCCAGGCCCAGCTAAAACGCGAGCTCGGCATCAGCACCCAGATTCACGCGGTGAGTTCTCTCCCTGAGTACTCGCCCTTGCTCGATCAGTTCTTTGAGCAGGAGCTGTATCCCCGGTTTGACCAGGCCCGCAGCTTGCGCGCGGCATCGGTCGCCAGAAAAATCGGCGCGCTTCGCGATTCGGTCATCGCGGCCCTTGAAACCTCGCTCGGCCGCCAAAAGCGCGGAAGAGAAGCCGCCGGTGCGCTCCAGGCGCAGGAGATCGAACGCCGGCTTCGCCGCATCAGCGGCGAGGTCGGCGAACAGCGGAGCGAGCTTGCCCAGGCCTTTCTGGAGATGGGAGAACGACCGGACCTGATCCTGGCCGAGCTCGCAGAGACGCGCGCGGCGCGCATCGCCGCGCGCGAAGCAAGACAATCGACTTCGGCTCAGATCTCCGAGTGGACCCACGATGATGTGCACCGGCGCGTGGACCAGGCCATCGCCCGGACGCACGCCACCCTCATGAGGGCTGTCGAAACATCGACCGGGATCGCCGGCGAGATGTCCCGCTTCGATGCGCCCTCGACGGAGGATGCGCAGTTGCTGCTGCGCGAGGTTCCGCGCTTTGAGATGGATACTGTTCCCATAAGGATGGGCGCCGCACGCTGGAGTTGGATGGGAAGAAGCATCGTGCGCGCCTTGGCGCACGGCAGTTTGCGGAAACACCTCGGCCTACTGCTCCCGGAAGAGTTGCACGCCTACAAGCGTTCTCTCGATCTCTGGAGCGAACAAGCCAGCCGGAAGATCGTGGCCGCTTGTTAGCTCGTACGCGGGTGCCTTCCGCGCTCAGCTTAATCGGATGCGGGGTGAAATGGGCCGCGGCGAAACACCTGAAGCAATTCAGCACGACCTTGAGATTCTGATTCATTGGAACGCCAAGAAAATTCGTAAGGAATCACATCAAAGAGCCTAAAAGGAGGCGCATTGCTGAAATACTTGTATATTGCGATCGGCGGCGCGATGGGTGCCATCGCCAGATATTGGGTCGGAGCGGAGGTTTCCAGCCGCATGGGCACGAAGTTTCCCTACGGGACCTTCGTCATCAATATCAGTGCATGTGTCATTATTGGGTTTTCCATTACCTATCTTGGAAGGCGAGTCGAGCTCAATCCGGCGTGGCGGTTTCTGATTCCCATCGGCTTTGTCGGTGCTTACAGCACGTTTTCCACCTATGAGTGGGAGACGTTCAACTCTTTGCGCGCCGGCGCGTTTCTCATTGCCGCCCTCTACGTGGTCGGCAGCCTGCTGGCAGGGCTGATCGCGGTCTGGGGCGGCTCTCTCCTGGCAGGGGTACTTTCATGAGCCAGTCCCTGCACAGCGGTGCCTTCGACGGCTCAATGCGGGCGAACAGCATAAGGGGGAAGACATGTTGAAAGCGGGCAAAGCCCTTAAGGTTTCTATCTACGTCAGCGAGGGTGTTACGCGCCACGGCGTTCCCACCTACTCAAGCATTCTCGATTTCCTGCTCTATCGCGGCGTCTCGGGCACAACAGTCTTGAAAGGCGTTGCCGGGTTTGGGGCCGATCATCACATGCACACGGCCAGCGGCGTCGAAATCTCGGACCGCATGCCCATCAAGATTCAATTCATTGAGACAGCCGAAAAGGTGCAGGAACTGCTGGGAAAGCTGGAAGACATGGTTGGCACGGGAATGATTGAAGTGCAGGAAACCACCGTAGCCAAGCCTGCGCAAGCCTCGAAGACCAGAAAAATGACGCCGCCTGCGCATCTCAAGATTGAAGGCAAGGCGCAGCTCATGCGGATCTATATCGGAGAATCGGACCGCTGGCGCGACAAGCCTCTTTACATCGCCCTCGTCGAAGCCATGCGGGCCAACGACATTGCCGGTGTTACCGTGTATCGCGGGATTCTGGGCTACGGATCGCATCGCCGCATGCACAAAGACAAGGCAATCCATCTCTCCCATGACGCTTCCATGATGCTCTCGGTAGTCGACAGCGAGGAAAAGCTCCAAGCCTTCCTTCCCATCGTCGAACAGATGGTGGAGGAGGGCTTGGTTGTGTTATCGAATGTGGACATTATCAAGTATTCGCATCGCCCGATACCGGTGGATGAAGGCGACGGGCAGAGCTCTGACTCAGGTCAACCTGCATGACGCACTGCCCGATCGGGCGCCGCGAACAGAGGCTAAGAAATGAAGGAAAAGTTTCAGGCACATATGCTGCGGATTCATTTTGGCGAAGGAGATATGTGGCGCGGAGCGCCGCTTCACAAAGCAATCCTCGCCAGGTGTCAGGAATTGGGCATGGCCGGAGCCATTGTTTATAAGGGCATCGAGGGCTATGGAGCCAGCACGCGCATCCGCCATTCCAGCCACTGGAAGTTTTCAAAAGACGCCCCGATCATGCTCAGCATCATCGATAAGGAAGAACAGATCGCAAAGCTCATCCCGCATCTCGACGAAATGATCAAGGAGGGTCTGATCGCGATGTCACGCGTAGAAGTGATTCGCTACTCGCGGTCGGCCGAAGACCGGCGGGAGGCCACTTCAGGGAGAGAGTAATGGGCTCTGATTTGGGAATTCGCGCAAGCGTCAAAGCGGTGCAGGATCACCGCAGCCTTCCCGCCCAGACATCCGTGTATCTGAGTCGTTCCTCCCGTCTTCTGCGGCTTGCCGATCTGGCTCGTGAGCTTGCATCTGAACCGGTCGCCGACGAGGCGCGTGAGTTGGCGGCGTGGGGTACTGGCGCGGGGTGGACCCGGAAGACAGAGTGTGTCCAGCCTGCGAAGCCAATCTTACGCCGAACCACCGCTCATGCGAGGAAAAACTGGCTGGTCGGGGCGCCTGCGCACCCGACGCGCTCTCGATGAAGTCAGGCCAGAACGTGGACAGAAGAGGCGCCGCAGAGGGTGGGCGACGCAAACAACGTCCCAAGACCCCAACCGGAGAGCGAAAGCAAGCCCCAGGCCTTTGATTCTATGGTGGAGCTGAGCGGGATCGAACCGCTGACCTCCTCGTTGCGAACGAGGCGCTCTCCCAGCTGAGCTACAGCCCCACAATGAAGCTATTTTATCAGCGAGCCGCAAATCTCGAAAGGCGGACTCCTGACGGCATCGTGGAGCAGCCTCCGGAACGCCCGGCGTTACGGATCAGATCTACAACTGGTTCATGTTGGTCAGGAACTCCGCGTTGTTGCGCACTTTTTCCAGGCGGCTGATGAGCAACTCCATGGCCTCGACCGGCGACAACGGATTGAGCACCTTGCGCAATACCCAGATGCGCGACAGATCGTCCTTGGGGATCAGCAGTTCTTCCTTGCGCGTGCCCGAGCGCTGAATGTCGATGGCCGGGAAGACGCGCTTGTCCACGAGCTTGCGGTCCAGGATGATCTCCATGTTGCCAGTGCCCTTGAACTCCTCGAAGATGACCTCGTCCATGCGCGAGCCGGTATCCACCAGTGCGGTGGCTATGATGGTCAGTGAGCCACCCTCCTCGATGTTGCGCGCCGCGCCAAAGAAGCGCTTCGGCCGCTGCAAGGCGTTTGAATCCACACCGCCCGAGAGCACCTTGCCCGATGGCGGAACGATGGTGTTGTAGGCGCGCGCCAGGCGCGTGATCGAATCCAGCAGAATCACCACGTCACGCTTGTGCTCGACCAGGCGCTTGGCCTTCTCGATGACCATTTCCGCCACCTGGACGTGGCGCGCCGCCGGCTCGTCGAAGGTGGAACTGATCACCTCGCCCTTCACCGAGCGCTGCATGTCGGTCACTTCCTCTGGGCGCTCGTCGATCAGCAGCACAATCAGCACCACCTCCGGGTGGTTCGTCGTAACGGAGTTGGCGATCGATTGCAGCAGCATGGTCTTACCGGTACGCGGCGGGGCCACAATCAAGCCGCGCTGTCCCTTGCCCACCGGCGTCAACAGGTCCATCACGCGCCCGCTTGTGCCTTCGCGCACCGTCTCCATCTTGATGCGCTCCTGCGGATAGAGCGGCGTGAGATTGTCGAAGAGGATCTTGTTGCGCGTCTCTTCCGGCGACTCGAAGTTGATCGCCTCGATCTTCACCAGCGCAAAATACTTCTCGCCCTCGTGCGGCGGGCGCACGTTCCCGCTGATCGAATCGCCTGTCTTCAGGTCAAACTTGCGGATCTGCGACGGCGACACATAAATGTCGTCCGGTCCCGGCAGATAGTTGTAGTCCGGCGAGCGCAGAAAGCCGTAACCGTCGGGCAGTATCTCCAATACGCCCTCGGCGAAAATATGGCCCTCTTTTTCACTCTGCGCCTGGAGAATCTTGAAGATCAGATCCTGTTTGCGCAAGCCGCTCGTTCCCGGAATCTCCAGGGTGCGCGCTATGCGGCTCAGTTCGGTGATGTTCTTTTCTTTGAGTTCAGCGATGGTCATGGGTACCTGCAAGCGGGCGGATTTGTGGGTGCGGGGCTACGAGAGGGAAAACAGCATCTGGGAAATATCAGGCCGGAATTCAGGAGCCGCCAGCGCAAACCGGCTCTGAAGCGTTCACCAAATCCGGTGGGAGTTTCGACATGCCGGAGAAGAGAAGCCGTCTTCGACGGGGAGCTGCCCTAAATCCTTTGCCTGATTCAACTATACGCTTTCAAATGACGCCATCAAGCAGCGCGGCGACGCTCGACGGGCTGGGCTGCTGGCGCCTCTTCGGGCGCCGCTGAGCCGGGATTGGTCTTCTTGAACCGGCACAAAACATCATTGGTGGTGTCCTGCAGCCTGGTGTTTGGCTTGTGCAGTTTCCGCGTTGCTTTGCTTGCCAGTTGACAGAGCTGGTAGCGATCGGACACATGAGAAAGTGCCCCAAATACTAAATCAGAACGCATTGCAAATTTCTCCTTCACGTAGCTTGCCCCCCGGAACTTCTTGGTCCCGCCGGTGCAGCCGAGGGGCCATATTCGCTGCCGGCCGCCTCACCTTCCATCCACATCGTTAGACGCAGATTACGCGCGTCTAGTTCAAGATCTTGACACAATATTGCGGGTGATCAGATTCGCCATCCACCATCCGACCCGGCCCAAAGCCACCTTCGGATACTTCTCGTATCCAGGTCTTTCCATCTCCGAGCAAGAGCGGCGCGCACCCGATACTCAACGTTTAAGTCTTCACTAAAACGTTGGATGCAGGAAATGGCGGCTAAAGGCGCAAAATAACATTCGCACCTCGCCCTACTTGGAAGGCTGATCTCAATGTATACCCGGCCACTGCACGGGTCAATCTTTTTTTTCGCGGATTTCCCCTTCTAAATCCACCGCCGACCGCATTCCGCGGCACTGGCAAGTGCATTACATTCAACCCACCTCTTATCAATGCATTACCCGCAACTTCGCAGCCAACAATCAGGCTCTCCGCCCTTCTCCTGGCCGCCAGCTCGGCCGCTCCCATCCCTGGCCCCGCTCTCGGGAACCTCTTGTCATTTCCTTCGGCTGTTCTTCGGCCGCCATGGGCGTCCATCCGGGTCGCTCATCATCGGCTCTCCATTGTGGTCAACGCCCGTTGGCCGCTTGTTCCTGCCAGGACGCCGCTTGGGGGTGAAGATCAACTCGTCCAGACGGAAAAGTCCGGCCAACATTAGGCCCACAAGCGGGAGCGCATACAAAAGCGTCTCCCATCCAGACTGCAAGACATGCTCTCGCACTACCGGCCTCCGCGACTTGCCCCAGGCAATT
Source organism: Acidobacteriota bacterium (assembly GCA_021801945.1). Next base: position 656 of record JAKABE010000153.1, on the reverse strand, counting down.
CTCACACCTTCCAGAGCGGTGCCACAATTGGCTGTCCTTATACCCCAGCGCCATTGCACGAATATCTTTCGCTTGCCCGAGCCGGCTCCCTCTACCGTCAAAGCAGCCAGTCATGCGCGGTCTTCCCGCTGTCAAGACATGAAAAATAGCCCAGGTGGTGCGCGGCGGAACCCTTGGATAGCGTCCATCGGGGATCTCAAGCCCTGTTGGGGGGGGGCCGCCCAATAATATGGATTGGCGCGGATCTCCGTTCATGCGCCCCCCTGTCGCTGTAGCCCCGCGCTTCAGCGTGCGGAAGCCCCTTGCGATATCCTCAAGGAATGGCCCGTCAAGTAACTGAATATCCCGACGGTGGCCGCGATAGATGCCGGCGGCAGCTCGCTGAGAGTTCTAGCGGGTCCAAGCGTCGTGGCCAGCAAGCGATCTCGGACCACGTTTGCCAGTCAATCTGGAAGGTATACTGCATCGGGTGCGATTCTCAACCGCCTCTGCGGCTTTGGTACACTCTCCGGTGCGGTCGAAGATGGCGTTCGGTTCCAGCCTGCCACGATTCTCGCAATGAAAGTGCTGCTCGATGAGGTTGGTTTTGTTCCGCCTCGGCTGGAGAAATCTTTAAATGACTGCGGTACAAGGATTCCGGCGCAGGCCCGAATTCC
>JAKABE010000152.1 GCA_021801945.1 Acidobacteriota bacterium | reverse complement strand
GAGCTGGCCAATGAGAAAGTGATCGACGACATCGGCGACGTGCGCGACGAGAGCGACCGCGACGGCATGAGGATCGTGATCGAGCTCAAGCGCGGGGCGCAGCCGGAGATTGTGCTCAACCAGCTCTACAAGCACACGCAGATGCAGGAGAGCTTCTCCATGATCTTCCTCGCGGTGGTGAACGGCCAGCCGCGGGAGCTGGGATTGGATGCAGCGATCCGCGTCTTCATCGATCACCGCATCGACGTGGTGCAGCGCCGCACCGTCTTCCTGCTGCGCAAGGCGCGCGAGCGCGAGCACATCCTCGAAGGCCTGATGATTGCGTTGTACAACTTAGACAAGCTCGTGGTCCTGATTCGCAATAGCGCTTCCCGCGCCGAAGCGCGAGAGAACCTGAGAAAGTGGAGCATCGGCGGCAGGGACGACATTGCATCTCGCGCGCAAAGCACTGCTTGGCAGGACTACAGGCGTGGCGGCGTGGCGGAGTTGGAGATCAGGCGTATAGCGGGCTGGCCAAGTATCAAAGCGAACATCCAAGAAGAGAATGGCTTCGTCAAGCGCTTCTGGTTTCCATATGAATACACAAACCTACCAAACTTCAAGACAAGGACTCAGGATGGTCTGAGTTATGCGCAAATCGACGCCATTCTAGATCTTCAACTCTACAGACTCACGCAGCTATCTACTGACGAACTCATCAAAGAGCTGGAGGGTATTAAACAGAAGATCGCCGAGTACGAGGAGATCCTGGCCAGTGAAAAGAAGCTGCGCGCGGTGATCGTGAAGGAGCTCGAAGAGGTCCGCGACCGCTACGGCGATGAGCGCCGCACCGAGATCGTGGACGAGAGCGCCGAGCTGCAGCTCGAAGACCTGATCGCCGACGAGCAGGTGGCCGTCACCGTTAGTCACCAGGGCTATCTGAAGCGCACGCCCATCAGCACCTATCGCCAGCAGCGCCGCGGCGGCACGGGCCGCATGGGCATGAAGACGCGTGAAGAGGATTTTGTCGCCCAGTTGATCGTGAACTCCACGCACGCTTATCTGCTCTGCTTCACCAACACGGGGCGCGTCTACTGGCTCAAGGTCTACGAGATTCCCGACGTGGGTGCGGCGGGCAAGGGCAAGTCGATCCAGAGCCTGCTCGCTTTGCAGCCGGGGGAAAACGTGTGCGCCATCCTGGGCATTCGCGACCTGGAAGAGGAGGGCAAGTACATTTTCTTCGCCACTCGCAACGGCACTGTGAAGAAGACGCCGCTCAAGGACTTTTCAAACGTGATGTCGCGGGGTATCATCGCCATCGGCATCGACGAACACGACGAATTGGTGAAGGCGCGCATCACCGACGGCAACCAGATTGTTTTTCTGGCTACGCATCTGGGTATGGCCATCCGCTTCGATGAGAGCGACGTGCGCTCCATGGGCCGCCCGGCCTCCGGCGTGCGCGGCATCTTGCTCATCAAGAATGACTACGTGGTCGGTGCCGCGGTCACTCCCAAGGAGCACGAGCCAGGTGCTTACCGCATCCTCTCGGTGAGCGAGAACGGCTTCGGCAAGCGTACCGACGTGGAGGAGTACCGCTTGCAATCGCGCGGCGGCAAGGGCGTCAAGAACATGGCCGTCACCGAGCGCATCGGAGCGGTGAAGACCATCCAACTGGTGGACGACACCAGCGAGCTGATGGTCATCAGCCAGTTCGGCAAGATCATCCGCGTAGACACCAAGCAGATTCGCGCCGCCGGCCGCGCCACCCAGGGGGTGCGTCTGCTGAGCCTGGAGGACGGGGACAAGGTAGCTGCCGCGGTCATCATCCCACCCGAAGAAATCAACGCTAATGGCAACCACGAGGGCGAGCAGGGGATGCTGCTGCAATAAGAACAGTCAGCAGCAGCCAGTGCGGGCTATGGCGGTTCTCTGATTCCTGTGGAGTGCTGAGGGATGTGCAATGTGGCGTTTCCTTGAGAAAACGCCACGCCGAGCTTGCGCCTCACTCTGCACTAATCGGAGAACCGCGATGGCAGTCGGTCGCCGTGTCCTCGGATTTCAAAAGTGCGACGTGGGGTGCTTGGCCACTACTCCATAGCTTCCGGCCGCCAGCTCTGAGCCAATCTTCAAGTGCACGATTCTGTTGGTTTTACAACGATTTACGTTGGTGACCTCTAGACTCCGCGTGGTGACGGATACTCCCCCGTCCAGATTCTGGAGCCGGAAGGAAGCCTCCAAGCCAGATCGCTCCGGTCCCTACGGAGCAGCGACGACTGCAATGGGCGCGGAGCCGGTATTGGCCGTGATCTGGGAAGTCAACTGGCCCGCGACAGTGCTCGAGAAGGTGTAGGCATTGAAGTAGGGGCTGCCCAGCGAATTCACCCCCAGCAGGAAGGTGCCGGACGAGTCCTCGGCCAGGCCTGAAGGCTGCTGGCCCGCCGCAACGGTGCCATCCGACACGATGGTATGCGCTGTGCCGCTCGTCGTTATCGAAAATCCGGTGATATTCCCCGCTGAGCTGATGCCCTGGCCATTGCCCACATACACGTAACCACCATTGCTGTTAGGCAGGATGAAGTTGGGCGCCAAGCCGGCGCTGGCTATGGGTGAGCCGGTAGCCTGGGTGAGCTTGGACGAGCCCAGAGAGCTGTAATTGAACGCGAACAAGCCCCCGGAATTGCCCGCGGAGTTGGCCAGCGTCTCCCCCACATAAAACAGCCGAGTGGCGGGGTCCACGGCCACGGAGAGAACGGAGCCACTGGCGTTGGTAACCGGAATCACCGTCCCGTTTATGCCGAAGGGGACTACTCCCGCCGCGGCTTTGGCGTTGAAGGGAACCACAATCGCCCCACCTGCCCCCAGGGCGACAAACACATTCTTGTCATCGGACGAAATCGCGATCTGCCCCTGCTGCACGGAGCCGTTGTTGACCGAATATGTGGATGTCACCTCAGTACCATCAAGGGCGCCCGAGGAGGGACTGATGGGAACGGCAGCCAACGTGACGCCGTCCGTCGTTTGGAGAGCCTCAATCAGCCAGTTGCCACTCGGATCCACTTGAATAGCAAGAGCGGTAGTGTCCGAGGTAACTTGGCCGCCGGCCCCGAGCGAGCCCGCCGAGATGGGATATGTGTAAACGCCCGCCTGTGTACTCACATAGAGATAATTTCCGTTAGGACTGATCGCCATGGAATAGGGCGGTTCGGGCAGTGGCCAGGGACTACCCGAGATCGCGGTAAGCTGGCCTGAGACGATCGATTCGCCCACGATCTGCGGTGTCACTCCGTTGTTCAGGATATAAAAGGTGCCACTCGAAGCGGTGGTACCGCCGCCATTATTGTTATTGTTATTGTTGTTGCTACCCGACCCGCTAGGCGCTTGCCAAAAATTTCCGCACCCGGCCAGGAACGCAGCAACCACCAGTAAAAGCGTTAGTGTGCTTTCCCAGTTCGCACTTGGAGATCTTGGCGAGGTATCCCCGGCGCCGGATGGCGTCTTCCCTGGAAAAAAGCCCAGCAGCAATTGCGGCTTTGTCTTGCGGCAACTGGAAAACTGTTGTGCCCACTCTCCGAAGGTCATGAGTCCTGCCTCATCTGCTCTCTCCTTGCCCGGAGTACCGCTGCCAAGCTCATCGTCTGCCGGATCCCCTGCAACCGAACTTCACCACGGCAGCGAGCTGTCCTGAGAATAGATTCAACACGCACGGACGTGCTGCCTGTGTAGACGCATATCCAAGGGTAACCGCTCGGCACGCGAGCCTGCCCGGCGCTTGAGCAGTCAACGTGCTGCCAACGCTTCTAGAGGCAGGTCATAAGACGGCAGCACACCGGTTTCAGCGGCCATGCGATAGAAGCAACGCATGCCCTCCAGACACTCCTCGTCAAGAACGTAGTGGATATTTGCAGTCAGGTACGTGCGGATGGTGCTCTCGGGGATAGGAAGACGCGCCGACCACTCGGCAACCAAAGCCTCGATGTTCTGCAGACCGTGGTCGCGGGAGCGGAGAAAGTCCTGGGTAACACTCTCGTCCGAAGGATTGCTGCATGCCATGCCCCAGACCGCGGAGATGAAAGGCAGACCGGTGAGGGATCGCCACTCGTGGGCCAGATCGTGGTACACGAGCTCTTCCCCCGTACGCTCGAAGCGATTGGACCGCTCCTCCAGGGCCAGTAAGGCGGGGTCGCCGATGACGATGGCCGCCTCAGCGCGCTCAAGCATGAGGTCCAGGTCTGCGGCGTGGGGGATGAATGTGACATCCGGGTTGCCCCATTTGTGGAAAAGAATGCGGGTGTAGGCCAGGGTGGTGCGGCTTGCGGTGTCGGCGGCAACCGAGCGTAACGCGACAAGGGGTTGCGCGGCGCGACGAACCAGAAGAAGGGAGGGGATGCGATCCTTGGACGCGATGGTGCAGCCGGGCAGGATCCGCAGGCCGGGGTTAGCGGGCAGGGCCGCAATGGGAATGAGGCCGATGTCCGCTTCACTCGAAGCCAGGCGGGCAGCGCACTCGGATGGCGTCATACGGTCGATGCGATAGCGCCGGGCAAGCACGTCATCCAGAGGCGGATGCTCGAAATCCCACATCAGGGGTGCGGGGTTGAGGAAGCCGATGGCGGCAATGCGCAGGCGCGGATCGGATGCAGGAGTCATATTAATTAGACTATCAACCCCCTGGCAAAGATACGCGCTGCGCATCGCCCGGCAACAGACCCATCTTGACAGGCGGTGCAGGGCGGATTAACGTGAGCGGAAACCCCCTTGGAATCAGATTTCATTTCCGGTGAGGAAAAGAAGAATGTGCGAATTCCAAATGGAAAGAACGGCGTGGTGACGGCAGAAACCGAAAGCGCTACAGCACCGTCCGCGCCGAAAATCGAGGAAAAGCGGCTGGCATGGCTGGCCCTGGCACTGGCGCCAGGACTGGGCCCAAAACGGATTTTGGACGCGGTGCAGGAACTGGGAGCAGCAAGCGGGATCTTCTCGCTGTCACTGACGGCGCTCGAAGGCCTGAAATTTCCAGCCGCGGCGGCGCAGTTTATCTTTGACGGCAAGGCCCGTACGGCAGCCGAGGCCGAGTGGGCGCAGGTAGAGGCATTAGGCGGCCGACTGGTCAGTTTTCAGTGCCCGGAGTATCCGGAACGTCTGAAGGAGATCTATGACCCGCCACCGGTGCTGTGGGTGCGCGGAGATGCGCGCATGCTGAGCAGGCCTGGGATCGCCGTGGTGGGTACGCGACATCCTACACCCTACGGGACAGGCGTGGCGGAGATGCTGGCCCGCGACCTGGCGGCGAGGCGGCTGTTGATCATCAGCGGAATGGCTCGCGGAATCGACACTTGCGCGCATAAGGGAGCTTTGGCGGCACGCATGCCCACCGTGGCCGTATGGGGCACGGGCATTGACGTGGTGTATCCCAAGGAGAACAAGAAACTTGCCGAAGACATCCTGGATATGGGCGGTACCATTGTGAGCGAGGTGCCAATGGGCACCTTTCCGGCGCCGCAGAACTTTCCCCGCCGCAACCGGATCTTGAGTGGTCTGAGCGTCGCCGTGCTGGTGGTGGAAGCTGGCGAAAACTCGGGCACGCGCGTGACCGCCCGGTGCGCTGCGGAGCAGAACCGCGATCTGTTTGCGGTGCCCGGCAACGTGACCAGCAAGGGCTCATGGACGCCCAACACGTTGATTAAGCAGGGCGCCAAGTTGGTGGCCACCTGGGAAGATGTGTGGGAGGATCTGCCCTCGGAGGTGAGGCTGGAACTGGAAGCCGAGGCGACCTCTGCATCCAAATCGGCAAATGGCGCATCTTTATTGCCTGATCCCGTACTCCGTCCCGAGGAGGCCATGGTGTTGGAGGTTCTGCGTACCGACGAGAGCTTGCAGATCGACGAAATTCTGGACCTCCTGGAGACGCAATTGACCTCCTCAGAAGTTTTTACGGCCCTCTTTGAATTGGAGATGACAGGGCGCGTGCGCAGCTTACCGGGAAAGAACTATGTGCGGACGCTGTAGGGCAGCTCTGCGGGAGATTGTGCTTCCCGCACGGCCCGCGCCAGAGAGAAATGCGTTGTCGAAGCGCTACTTCCCCACAGGGGAGATTGTTGAGCGGTTTCTCCTTGAAGCGGTTTCTCCTTGAATAGACGGAAAGCAATACACAGCTATTTCCGGTGTGTCGGCGTTGAATTTTTTACAGGGGCCATCTGAGCGGCCAGGGGCTTTTGTTTCGGCCACATACACAGCCTGCGGATGAAGAAAGAAGATTCCGCAGGTGGAAACCAAGTGGTCTTCCGTGATAGCGTGCAACTCTTGTGGCTCCTTTTTCTCGTTAAGGAGAACGGACAGGGATGCAGGCGGAATTTGGCTGACGCGGCAAGATAGCGGAAATTCCGTTTGCGAGTCCAAGAGAATTGACAGGGTAAAGAAGGTTTGGAATCGAAGATGGCAATGAGCAAATCACTAGTGATCGTCGAATCCCCAGCTAAGGCCAAGACGATCGAGAAATATCTGGGTGCGGGTTTCGATGTGCGCGCCTCCGTCGGCCACATCATGGACCTGCCGAAGAACGATATCGGCGTGGAACTGGAGAAGCGGAGCTTCGAGCCGGAACTGGTAGTGGCGCCGGGCAAAGAGAAGGTCGTGGAGCAACTGCGGAAGGCGGGTGCGAAGGCGGATGAGATTTATCTGGCGCCTGACCCGGACCGCGAAGGCGAGGCAATTGCGTACCATCTCGCGCTGCAGCTCGGGACCAATGCCAAGGAATGGAAGAAGATCCGCCGTGTAACCTTCAACGAAATCACCAAGAAGGCCGTGCAAGACGCCTTCCAGCATGCGCGCGACATCGATCGCAACCTGGTGTACGCGCAGCAGACCCGGCGGGTTCTGGACCGGCTGGTGGGATACCAGATTTCACCTCTGCTATGGGATAAGGTGCGGCGCGGGCTCTCGGCCGGCCGCGTGCAGACGGTGGCGTTGCGCCTCATTGTGGAACGGGAGCGCGAGATCCGCGCCTTTGAGCCCGTGGAATATTGGACGCTTGATGCCCTGCTGCACCCAGACCGTCTGCAGGACAAACAATTCAAGGCGAAATTTGTTGGCGTTGGTGGCGAGCCAACGCGGGTGGCGACAGGGAAAGACAAAGATGGGAAGGAGCAGTTTATCTCCGGGGCTCTGCCCAACAAAGACGCAATGGACGAGGTGCTGGCTGCCCTGGAAGGCGCGGAGTGGCGCTTGGCATCCTCGCAATCAACGGAGAAGCAGCGCCGGCCGCTGCCACCTTTCATCACCAGCCAGTTGCAGCGCGACGCCGCCAACAAGTTGGGCTTCAGCGTGCGGCGCACCATGGGCGTGGCACAACGGCTCTACGAAGGCGTGGAGATCGGCGCCGAGGGCACGACCGGCCTGATCACTTACATGCGCACCGA
>JAKABE010000151.1 GCA_021801945.1 Acidobacteriota bacterium | reverse complement strand
GCTGCTCGACCGCATGAAGCGCCGCAAGGGTCTGCGCGGCATCTGCTGTTCCACTCAGTTGCCCCAAACCCGCAACTGGCGAATTCGTTACTTTGAAGGCGGCCATCCGCTGCCCAACGAAGACTCCTTCAGCGCGGCGCGCGCGGCGCTGGCCCTCCTCAAGAAGGCAAAGAAGGACACACTTGTCCTTTTCCTCATTTCTGGCGGCGGATCGGCGATCTTTGACCTGCCACTTGACCCGCAGATCACGCTGGAGGAAGCCAAGGCCTTTCATCAGGCGCTGTTGGCCTCTGGTGCGCCCATCAACGAGATCAATACCCTCCGCAAGCATTTTTCCGCGGTCAAGGCCGGCCGCCTGGCCATGGCCGCGCCCGATGCCACCAAGATTAGCCTGCTACTGCCCGACGTGCCGCTGCGCACTCTGGACGCGCTCTCCTCGGGGCCCACTTCGCCCGATCACTCGACGGTGGCGGACGTGCGCGAGTTGATGGCAAAGTATGACCTGGCGGCGAAGTTCCCGCCCTCTGTGCGCGCCTTCTTTGAGCGTGCCGATCTGCCCGAGTCGCCCGGCAACAAGGCGCGGCGTCCTCCATTCTTTTCCAAGGCGAGCCGCTCCGCGGTTGCGGACTTGCGGCGCGTGGCGACCGCCAGCATGGTCGGCGAAGACGAGGCTTTTCACGATTCCGTCTTCGAGATTCTTCTCTCCAGCCAGGACCTGGTGGAGAATGCTCGGGCATTGGCGCAGCAAGCCGGCTTTTTCACCGTGGTTGACAACAGTTGCGACGACTGGGATTACGCCGACGCCACCCGCTATCTGCTGGAGCGCTTCCACTCACTGCGCGCTGTGCACCCGCGCCTATGCCTTATCTCCGTGGGCGAAGTAACAGTCACGCTCAACCGCACGCCGGGCGCGGGCGGGCGCAATCAGCAGTTAGCTCTGGCCTGCGCGCTGGAGTTGCAGAAGTATCCCGGCGAGCGCCTCACGGTGCTCAGTGCCGGCTCCGATGGAATCGATGGCAATACGCAGTCAGCTGGAGCCATCACGGATCCGTCGACCGTGGCCCGCGCCCGCACCTTCGGGTTTGCTCCTGAGGAATCACTGACAACCTTCAACGCTTGCCCGCTCTTCACGGCTCTCGGCGATGCCGTGGTCACCGGACCCACGGGGCAAAACCTGCGCGATCTCCGCTTGCTGATTGCTGACCGAACCTAAGTCGCATCAGTTCTCCGCGGCGACGATGACTCCCTTGACGATTGCCTGCACTGCTACTGAGGTGTGATGAGATGGTGAGCGATGGCGAACAGTGCCAGCTCCAGGCGTGTCGAGACGCCCGTCTTGTCGAAGATGTTGGAGAGATGGCGCTTGACGGTTTCCTCGCTGAGTGAAAACTGCTTGGCGATATCGCGGTTGGAGCAGCCCTCGACGATGCAGCCCACCACCTCCAGTTCGCGCGGCGTTAGCCCGTAGGTCTTGCGCTGGGGCACAGCCGCCTTCTGCATCAGGTCGTGCAGCGCTGAGACTAGGTTGACCACGCGCTTGCCCCCGATCCAGTAGTCGCCGCCGTATACGGTGCGGATGGCAGTTTGCAGATGGCTAGCCAGCGCGTCCTTGAGCACGATGCCGCGCGCTCCAATTTGCAGCGCCTCAATGATCTGCTGCGTGGTGATCGTGGAAGTGAGGAGAAGGATCTTGGCCGTGGACGGACCGCTCATGATGGCGCGCATGGCCTCCAGGCCGGGCAGGCGCGGCATTGATACATCGAGGAGCAAAATATCCGGCTGCAATTCCAAGGTCTGAGTGATGGCCTCATCGCCGTCAGTTGCGTCACCGATAACCTCAAAACCATCCTCCGCGGTCAGCATGTTGCCCACGCCGATGCGAACTACAGGATGATCGTCCGCCACTATAATCCGAATTGTTCGCTCCATCTGAACGACTCGCCTCCGAATGATCGCCAACGATCAGGATGGTAACTCAGTCTCCAGCATACGCTCCAGACTTCTGACCGCAGCGCGCAGATCGCGCAGCAATGACGCGCTGTTATCTAAGGAGTTACCCGTAAGATCGAGCGGCGTCTCTTCCAGCAGCGCGCCCAAACGCGCGGCTTGGAGCGCGCCCGCCATCCCGCATCCGCCCTTAATGGTATGGCCCATGCGGCGAATCTCAGCCCCGTCGCCTCTGGCGATGGCCGCTTCCAGCAACTCGATCCGGTGAGCCAGATCGGCCACCACTGTGGCATAGATTTGGCGCACCGCGGCATCCGGCATGAGCCGGCGAAGCTGCGCCAGCGTTGCGGCGCTAACCACGGGCTCGTCTGGGTCCAGATGCGACGCGGCAGGCTGGGTCTTGCGGCGTTCGAGCAATTTGCCCATCGCCGAGGAGTCGAAGGGCTTGAGCAGAGAACCATCGGCGGCGGCCGCGATTTCGGCATCCGGGTTGCTGCCGCTGATCACATAGATGCTGGCGCTGGCGTGGGCGCGGAGTTCTGCAATCAACTGTGCTCCGTGGATGCCGGGCATTTGCGCATCCATCAGAATCACGCCGGGATGACAAGCTCCGCCGGCGAGCATTTCCAGCGCTGAGCCTCCGTCTACGGCGGTGTGGACCGTGTAACCGTCCAGGGTCAGCAGCGTCGCTGTCACCTCGCGGCTCACCAGGTCATCATCGATGAGCAATACCACCGGAAGCTCGATTTGCGTTCCGAGATCAAGCATAGATCCAGTGTGCATCGCGCTTGCGGCGCGGCCAGCCAAAATCGTGACGCCTCGTAATCCCTTTGGTTCAGGACGCGCTCTTTGGCAAAATCCGAATGCCGTCAGCTTGTACCTTTAGTCGGCGCGGGGGCGGAGGGCAGACCAAGGGATGCCGCTGCGGGCAGGTCTTTGCCCTCCCGCCAGGCGCGGATCGCTATCGAGATTTGCTCGCCGCGACGCTGCCACCTTTGGATAGCAAGATCGTAGCGGACAGTAACGTTGTTGAGCCAATAAGGGCGGTTTTCACTCAGCCACACCTGGCTATACTCGGCTTTCAGGGCCGAAAAGCCATCGCGCAGGTCCTGGCAACGCCCATCGTTCCCGCTGATCTCGCTCAGCAGAATATCGGTAGCCTCCGCGCGCGTCTTGTCATGCTGCTGGGCAAGGGCCTGAGCGTACATGGAGACCATTTCTTGGGCGAGTTCAAACTTGAGACCGATGAAATCGAGCCGACGCGCCCCCAGGTCCATAGCGGTGAGAGCTTGCGGCTCGCGCAGATTGGGATTCTGCTGCCGCACTTCGTCGAGCAACACAATGGCCTGTTCCGCATGGTCGCGCATCTCCCGTACGACGGGCAGCAACTTGGCCGATGCCGCCTGCCCTTGCGCGCTCCAGGGATCAAGCCAAAAGAGCATGTCACTGGTCAAGCCGGTTTCGGCGCTCGACAGATCACCATCCGCGGCCATCAACTCCTTCTCGGCCGTATTGATCTTGCCGCTCGCGTCGCCGTGGAACACCTGTCCATATGCATCCTGGTAGTCGGCGATGGAACTTTCACCGGGTTGCCATGCGGCCACTGCCCCAAAGAGCACGCCATACCAATCCATGTCGAAGAGGCCCTCGCCGTCATCGTTCCACACGGTAGTTAAGGCGCCGGTCGATCCCAGGCTTTGACCGGCGGCTATAAACCGCCGAATATTCAAGAGGGCGGTTCTGTCCTCCGGGAAAACACGATCCCAATTGGAGTCGCCCGGAGCCACCCAGGTTTCCATGCCCGCCTGGGCGAAAGGCGCGATCAGTTTTTCGAAGTCGGTATTCGCCGAGTAGTCCCAGGGCACGGCAATCATATCTTTGGGCAGACTAGGGATAGCGGCAGGGTTTTTGTCGCCAATGTCGCCCCAAAACAGCAGCCGCCGGTGCAGGGGCGCGAGCTGGTCGTGAATCTGCTTGACGAAGGCGGCGTAGACCTGTCCGTAGCCCTGCTGCTCGACCTGTTCATGCGTTCGCCCCACGCCCAGGTCGAAAGTTTCGTCGGCGCCGATGAGGACGAAAGGCGATGGAAACTCCTTGGTGAGCTGAGTAAACCAGTCCTTGATGAGGGGTAGCGTGCCCGGCTGGCCGGGCGCCAGCACATAGCCGTGAGGAGTTTCGGCGACGTCCTTGTAATGTTCCCACTTCAGCACCTGGTGCACATGGCCGAAGGACTCCTGGTCGGGCACGATAGTGATGTGGTACTGACGGGCATAGGCGACCAACTCGGCGGCTTGGGCTGGCGTCAGCGCGCCGCCCGGCGGCGCCGCCAGCGGCTGATCGGGATAGAGCAGCGTGTTTTCAAAGTAGGGCGAGTAGACGTTGAGCTTGAAGGAGGCAAAGACTCGAATTTGGTGCTTCTGGAAGTCGAGTGTGGGAAATGGACCGCGCGAAAGATCGTCGCTGATGCCGCGGAATTGCATGGCCGGCCAATCGCGCACCGTGCCCGTGGGCAGCACTCGCGGCTGCCCGGCGAGGGGGAGTAACTGCTTGAAGGTCTGCACGCCGTAGAAAACGCCCGATCCCGTTGCCCCTACGATATACGATTCCTGCCGCCCGACTACCAGCACATAGCCTTCCGATTCCATGGCCGGCGCGAAGACAAGGTGATTGCGCTGGAGCACTTTCTTGGCCTCGAGCGAAGCAGTGCGCAACAAAACCACGCGATAGATGCCATACCGCGATCCGCCCGGCGGAAGCTGCTTGAGCGCGTTTTCCAGATCGCGCGCGGCAAATTCGTCCTCTGGGGCGCGGCCGGGGACGATCACCTCAATTCTGGCCGGCAGTTCCGCTGTGGCGCCGAAGTGCGCTTCGCGCGGCGCGGGCAGCAGGTGGACCTGAACTTGGGCCGCGGCAGACTGGCCCGCGGCAGCCTGGGCCGCAGATGCGTGATAGGCGCCCAGCACGAGAGCCGCCGTCACGAGACTATACAGGATATGCGGAAAGACAAATCGGTCAGCCTTCGCCATCATGGCCCTCCTTGAAAGCCAGAAAGACGAGCCCTTTATTTTCCTCAACACGGTCATTGTAGACTGAACACGCGCGACCGCCCGATGATCCGCCGGGCCGGCTGGTGCGGCTACTTGCTCCGCGGCGCCGGGACTGAAGCAGAATGAGCGAAAGGGATTCGACCCGATGATCGCAGACGGTTCCACGAACCCGATCGCCGTGGCCGAATCCGCCGCCACGCGTCGCTATCTCTTCGTCTTGCTGCTGGTGGCGGGCCTAGGCGGTCTGCTGTACGGGATTGACGTGGGCATCATCGGCGGCGCATTGCCTTACCTGGAAGCGACCTCCGGACTGACTGCCGCGCAGCTTTCGGTGATTGTGGCCGCGGTGCTGCTGGGCAGCGTTTTTTCCACGCTCTTCTCCGGTCTGCTGGCCGATTGGATGGGCCGCAAGCCCCTGATGATCGTGAGCGGGTTGGCGTTCGTGGTTAGCATTCCAGTGATTGCGCTGTCGCACGGATACGAGCCTCTGTTTCTTGGACGGCTCTTGCAGGGCGCCAGCGCGGGCATGATCGGCGTGGTGGTGCCACTCTATCTGGCGGAATGTCTGGCGGCCTCGCATCGCGGCCGGGGAACCAGCATCTTTCAGTGGTTGCTGACGCTGGGCTTCGTGGTGGCGGCAGCCGCGGGAATCTACTACAGCTACCGAGTGGCAGCCGTGGCTAGGCAGGCCGGTGCCGCTGCTCTTTTCGCTTTCGAGGATCAGGCGTGGCGGCGTATCTTCTGGGTTTCGCTGCCGCCCGGCGCGCTGTTTGTCCTCGCCAGTCTGTTTGCTGCCGAGTCGCCGCGCTGGCTCTTTCGGCAGGGAAAGAAAGAACGTGCTTATGCCGCGCTGCTGCGCTCGCGCACCGCCCAGCAGGCGGCGGTGGAACTCGAGAAGATGGAGGCCATCGCCCGCACCGCCCCGGCCTCGCCCGGACGAAAGATAGGGGATGTCCTGCTGCGCCGCAAGTACGCGATTCCTTTTCTGCTGGCCTGCGTAATTCTGTTCTGCAACACCGCTACCGGAGTAAATTCTATCATCGGCTATAACACCGGCATCCTATTGCAGAGCGGACTCAGCGACCTGGTCGCGCACTGGGGATACGTCCTCTTCACGGTGGTGAACTTTCTCGCTACAACCATCGGAATGATGCTCATCGACCGCAAGGGGCGCAAGTTCCTGCTCGTTGTGGGCACCGGCGGAATCATCGCGTCTCTCGTCGGCGTGGGATTTGTTTTCCTCCGAACGGAGCGTGGCAGCGTGGACGCGCGCGCTGTCGTAGAGGCCGCGGTGGGCGCAAATCAGGAACTCACGCTGCGCTTCGATTCCGCTGAAGCCGCCAAGCTCCTTCGTGCCTTGGGCCCCGTGGGCCGGCGCATCGAAAGCAATCGCGCCTCGCTGGCCATTATCTATTCCTACGGAGGCTTCACTGCGGCCACCAGCTTTGTACGCTCAGACAACCCCGCGGCCGCGCCCATCCGCATCACGCGGGCAAGTTGCGTGCCCTCCAACAGGGTCGAAGCCTTCTTCGAAAATCCCTTCGCCAACCTCGCCGCCGCGCGCACCGCCCCGCTGAAGATCGATAAGGCGCTCATCGGGCGTGTTCCGGATGCCGCTCACGGCTGGCTGGTGGCTTTGGGACTCTACCTGTTCATGGCGTTTTACGCCTTGGGGCCCGGCGTGGTGGTGTGGCTGGCGCTCTCTGAGCTCATGCCCACCCGTATTCGTTCTAACGGCATGAGCATTGCGCTGGTCATCAACCAACTGGTTTCAACCACCCTCGCCGGCATCTTTCTCCCCTTCGTCTCGAAGCACGGATACTCGTCGATGTTTTTTCTCTTCGCCGGTTTCACGGTGGTCTATTTCCTGGTGGCTTTGTTCTTCCTTCCGGAGACCAAGGGCAAAACCCTGGAAGAGATCGAAGCCTACTTCGAGGGGAACGCCGCTTGAAAGGCGCGTTGGCGAATTCGCGCACTACCCGCAGCCGCATCCATCTCCCTCCACGTCCGGCGCGCTTCCATGATCAAGATTGGCGTCGCCGCGAGCGCCGCTGCAGTATCCACTCCTGCGACGAGCCAAAGCGCAAAGGCCGAAAGGCCGGTCAGAGTGACCGCGGCCAAATCTGCGCACGTAGCCGATAGTGTGGCGTCAGCGGCCAGGGGCGATTGTTCAGTTTACGCGCTTCGCTGCGCTTGAGCCGCGCCAGCACTGGCATCACCACCAGCGCCAGCGCTGCGATCGCTATCCCAAGGAAGCTGGTCTCCTCCGGAGACCGGTAAATGGCCACGGCAATGACCGCCACGACGATCGCCAAAGTGTAGAGCAGAACGGCCGCACATCGCTCAGCATAGGATTTCTTGAGGGGAAAGCGGGGTAGAAACTGCAACAACCACAACGGCCGAGAGAAGCTCAATCAGGCTGTCCGATCCAGACGCCAGCAGAG
>JAKABE010000150.1 GCA_021801945.1 Acidobacteriota bacterium | reverse complement strand
GATTTTGGAAGCCGCGGGCGCGGTGGTCCAGAACAACCTCCGCCGCAAGGGCAAAAAGCTCTGGACCGATCGCCAGGGCGGCGCGCCCATCGGCTACTACGAGGCCCCGGACGGCGAAAACGAGGCCCTCTTCATCGCCGACCGCATCCAGGCCTTCCTGCGCCAGCAGGAAGACTCGTCCGCAACACAAGACCGGGGCGCGGATCATTGCGCAGTTCTTTACCGCACCAATGCCCAATCGCGCCTCATGGAAGAAGCCCTGCGCCGCTATAACATTGCCTACACCATGGTGGGGGGCTTCAGCTTTTACGAGCGCGCCGAGATCAAGGACCTGCTCGCCTATCTGCGCCTGGTCCGCAATCCCCACGACTCCATGGCCCTGCAGCGCGTCATCAACACGCCCGCCCGCGGCATCGGCAAAACCACGCTGGAGACGCTGGAACGGCTGGCTTTGGAAACCGGGGTTTCGACCTGGGAGTCCACGGCCTCCGCCATTGCCAACCGGCTCATTCCCACGCGCGCTCTGCTGGCCCTGGAATCCTTTCGCCAGCTGATCGTGGACGCGCAGGCCATGATGGACCCCGACTTTGCCGGCATACTCGCCGCCGAGGTTGCCGAATCGCGGTCCGAGGACGCCGACACGGGCTTTGACTTCGGGGCTGCGCAGGCCAGCCAGCCTGGGGAACAGCCGCCACCGACCCCGGACTTCGACTCGGACGCGAAAGAGATAGCCAATGATGCGAAAATGGAGACGAGCCCCTTCCGTACACCAGGCGACGCCGCCACCCTCCCCGAGCTGATCCGCTTCCTCATCGACCGCAGCGGCTACATCAAGGCGCTCGAAGCCGAAGGCACGCCGGAAGCCTTCAGCCGCGTCGAGAATCTGAAGGAACTCGCCAACGCCGCCCACGACGCCGAGGTGCGCGGCGAGACGCTGGCCGAATTCCTGGACCATGCGGCACTGGCCTCCGACACCGATCAGTTTGACCCCAACGCCCGCGTGACGTTGATGACGCTGCACGCCGCCAAGGGGCTCGAATTTCCGCTGGTCTTTCTCGCGGGACTAGAGGAGGGCCTCTTCCCGCACTCGCGCACGCTCAACAACCCCGAGGAGCTCGAAGAGGAGCGCCGCCTATGCTATGTGGGCATGACGCGCGCCATGAACACGCTTATTCTCACCCGCGCCCACTACCGCCGCCGCTACGGCAACGAAGCTCCGGAGGCCAGCACTCCCTCGCGCTTCCTGGAGGAGGTGCCCAGCGAGTTGATCGAGAACCTGGGGAGCCGTGCTCCGTGGGGCAATCGTCCGTCCTGGTCCACGGCCGGCTATGGGACCGGGAACCATGCCCGCCGGTCCTCCGCGGCCTCTGACAGCCACCACTTTAACTACGAGGACGAGAGCCAGGAGCTTCCGCGGCGCGGGGCAGAGCGCTCCTCATCGAGCTTCTCTTCAAGCCGTGATTCTTCTCCCCGCAGCAAAGGCGCGGAGCCTGCGCAGAGCGCCGGCTCGATCGATAACATCGCGCGCTTCTTCGGGGCGAAAGCCGGGACGAACCGGTCCGGAACCTTGCCCCGCCCGGTCATGGAGATCCTCCAGGCCTACGGCGCCTCCGGCATCAAGAAGGGGCAGCGCGTCCGTCACTCCAAGTACGGCGAGGGCACAGTTCTTGTTCGAGAAGGCGACGGCGAAGACGCCAAGCTCACCGTCCTCTTCGAGCGCCACGGCATCAAGAAGCTGATGGAAAAATTCGCCAATTTGCAGAAGATGTGAGCCTGGAGGGGGTCACTTCACCTCTTCACACTGCGACATCGTGCAAGACGGGCTCGTGTTAAGGAAGAGACACTTGACCTCACGGCTTTTGTAAAGAGCAGGATCAAGGGTGCTGTAGCCGCCAGCCTGTGTGCAGCCTTTCCCTCTCGTGCGCTGTGTAGAAACGCATCGAGGCGCCCAGGCAGAATTGGAGGCACGCACAGGGCAAAGTCCTGCATGCCGAAATCGCGGTCCTTATGGTGCCGCGTGCATCGCCCAGCAACACGAATCCCTTAGAAGCGCACTCCGAACGTCACACGGAGGCGGATGGGACACCTGATTGCGTAGCCCGCCTCCAATGAAAAGCCCCGCCCAAGCTCTGCTTGGGCGGGGCTGAATTTCCGGGAGCATGATGGCTCCCGTTCGGTGCTCTTTTTTACTTTTGAATGGCGCCCGGTTTCCCCCAGAAGATGAACGTGCCCAGTTTGTTGGAGGTCACGATGTCCGGGGCTCCGTCATGGTTCAGGTCCGTTACTAACAAAGTCGAACCCACACCCGAGCAGTTGTTCACGTATTCGGGCACGAACTTGGCTCCTCCCGGCGCGGAAGAATCCCGCACCGTTTTGTACCAGTAAAGGACCGGTGGACCGAAGGGATAGGGATCCAGGTAATCGGCGTTATGGGACCAGTAACGCTTGCCGACAACGAAGTCGGGGATGCCGTCACCATTGATATCCGCAAAAGCGGCTGCATGCGGCTCCGAGAACATCACGCCGCCCGCGTTCTCCTTGGGATTTCCTGGGCCATCCATGATGATGTGCCGCACGAAGGAAATATGGCCCTGGGCGTCGCGCTTCTGCTCGAACCACGCCAGGCCCCAACCGTGCGCATCCAGCGCCGTGACCACATCGGCCAGGCCATCGCCGTTGACGTCATAGACGCCCATCGTCGCACCGCCAGCAATGCCGCGGTCATAGCGGCCGAAGACCTCCGGATGATACTTCCAGGGACCATTGCTGCCCTTGGGTGGATGCTGCCACCAGCCGTACATATTCACGATATCCGGCAGTCCGTCGCCGTTGATATCGCCTACCCCGAGGCCATGCGCCGTGCCATAACCTTGCTGGGAAACATGGTGAACGACCCAGGGGCCGGTCGGATCGGCCGGGTTCGGCTCGGCATAACTCACGTATCCATCGCCCATGTAGACAATGGCCGGCTTGCCGGAACCATCGATGTCCGCCATCACACCTATCTCGCTCTGCACGCCGGATACGACTTTATAGACATCCCAACGGCGATTCGCGCCCTTGGGATTCACGTAAAGATAGATTCCGTTGGATGGCCCGCCATACGTTACATTGACCACATCCGGCCAGCCGTCGCCGGTGAAATCCGCCGCATACTCCACCCACCAGTCGTTGAAGCTGGTGCCGGGGCTGGTGGTCTGGGCAAGAGCAATCTCTCTCCTCTTGGTGTAGTCAGGCCCGTAGTAGATATAGGGTCCGGCAACAATGTCCGGAATCCCGTCGTGATTGAAATCGGCTACCGCGGCAGTCATTGAGTAGTAGAACTGGCTGATCCGCTGCCGGCGGAAGTCAGGCGACGTGCTGCAGGGAGGACTATACTTCAGCCCCAGGTCCTTATAGGCAACGTTCCGGAACTGCACCTGTCCCGTCCCGCCCACATAGAGCGCAATCGGCCCATAGCCGTTGTCCGCCACACCGCCCGTCTGGGGACCATGGTTAAGCACGGTGCGGACGATGTTGGCGTCAAAGAGAAACTCGACCGAGTTCCACTGATTGGGGCGCAAGCTCGTGTCGGGCCGCACCAAGGGCAGCGTCACATCGTAGTGGGGAAAGTGAAAGTGGAACGGCGGCCGGTTGGGATTCGGCGGAGGAGCGATCCGGATCAAGCCGCCGCCGGGGCGCAACCGCTCTCGGGTAATGATCTTGCCCGATGCATCCAAGGTCACCTTATAAGAGGGGTTTCGCGGTTCCGTGAGCGATACGTAGATTCCCTGCCAGCCATCGGCGGTCTTCTCGATGCGGAACATCGCTCCCGCCTCACAGCCTCCGGTGCAGCGGAAGTCGGCATAGAATCCCACGTCCTGATAAGACTTATCAAGCATCAGCCAGCCGCCGTCCGCCGATTGCGGCGTTCCGGTCAGCTCACCGTTTTCGGCTCGCCAACTTGCCTGTCCCAGAGTGTGCCACCCTGAAAGGCTGGAACCAGTGAAGGTGACATCGGGGTGAAAGGAAGGGGCAGCGAAAATCGGCACAGTGCCCAGCAGCGCCAAGGCCGCCGAGAGCAAAAAACGCTTTTTATACATGAGCTTTTCCTATTCGCATAGCATTCAGGCTTCGCCTGAAGCGAAGTTGACGGTGGTTGATGATTGGACGGAGTGGTCCCGCCTTTATACGGTCATGCGTTGGGGACGTTCGCAGTCTCTGCGTCGATCTGCATTGCTGGATTGCTTCACAGAGGACCTCCCCAGAGAGCAAAAATGCTACCGTTGCATTCTACACCTGATTTTGTGCTTCATGCGCAACAGCGCGGATCAAGATCATGTCTCCAATTGAAGGGAACGAGCTTCAGCCGGCCAGTGATTGGAACAGAAAGCCACGGGTTTTTGCCCTTGAGGCGAAGCCGATTTCAAACCAACTCATCTCCCAAGGATTCGAGTGGCGTTCGCTGCAGCGAACGCCACCCTCTGGCGCAGGTCGAGGGCGCAACGGCATCCGTTGGTCTTATTTCACGCCCAGTTGGTTCTCCGCGAATTGCATAAAGTAGGGCCAGTTGGGCGCAGGCGTATGGCCCCAGTGGTGCTGTCGGAACGCAAGCCGCCCAGAATTGATCAGGGTTCCGATGGGCGGCATCTTGGTGGTTCCCAGCCCCTTGTATCCCAGCAGTGTCCACGCCGGGCTTGCCGCCGCTTCCGCCATGAACATGCCCTTGGCATCCTGCCAGGCGTCGCCGGGGACGTATTGGGGCGTAGTGATCAGCGCCCCGCCGCTGATGAACAACGGCCGCGGTGCAACCAAGGCGATGAATTCATGACTGTCCACGGGCATATCGTTTGCCGACTTTCCTTTTGCGCAATAGCGCAGGAAGTTGCCGGCGAACCAGTGGAACTCCTCAGCGCCGCACAGGTTGCCCATGGCTTCGCCGTAATTGCGGCGGTACAAAGCCGCCCCGCCCTTGCCCGACGAGGAAATGTATCCGATGGCGAGGCGCGGGTCGTAGGCCATGGCCACCAGCGCCTCCTTGCCATAGCGGGAGTGGCCCATGATGCCCACTTTGGTCCCGTCCACGTCGGGATCGGTCTGGAGATAATTGACGATCTGGCTATCCGACCAGGCCCAGGCGCGCAGCGCGCCCCATTGATCCAACGGGCGCGGCTGGCCCTCGTTCACCAAACCGATAATCCCCTGGTCCAGACCGGCGCCGTTATCCGCCTGCACGCCCGTCAAGTCGCGGGAGACGAATCCCCACCCGGCGCTGAGCACCAGCTTGGCCGCATCGACTGGATTCTTGGGCATGGCGATCATGTGCACGACCTGCCCTGGGCGCGGCGGCGGGAAATGAAACACAAAGGGATGCAGCGAGACGCCGATGATCACCGGCACTTTCTTGCCCTTCATGCTCGCCGGCGTCACCACGTCGGCCTCAATTTTGACGGTAATGGCCGGATCGGCGGAGTTATCCACGTGTCCGGTGATGTGCTTCACGTCGGCCAAAATCCCACCCACGGTCATCTGTTGCACGCTGTCCACCTTCCACGTGACCGGCGGAATGTTGGCGGGGAGCTTGCCATAGACATCCTCGTTGAACATGTCAAGGATTTGCTGGCGGCGCACAGCCCACTCCGCGGGCGTGGTCACTTTCTTGCCATTGTTCAGCACCAGCAGCGCCGGCAGCTTGGGATAGGGGTTGGCCTTGGCCTCGTCGAAGTTGGCATTGCCCGGCTTACCGATGTCATAAGCCGTCGCTGGCTTTTGCATCTCCGCAGGCGTGAGCCCCAGCAACTTGAGTTCCCGATCCCGCTCCTTGGCTGATGCAGCCTCAACCTTGGCGCGCTCCGCGGGCGAGGGGAAATGAAACGTTGCCGGCGACGGAGCCGGTGCGGGCGCCGCTTCTTTCTTGCATCCCGCCATTGCGATCGCCAACGCCGCCATCGCCGCCGGAACAAAAAACGCTCTTGTCAGAAATAGCTCGCTTCGCAATCTCATAAAAATCCTCTCTGCGGCCGCTCTTTAATGATTGAGTTGCAGGACGGATGCGTATCCACCCGCGGGCGCAATGAACTGGCTCAGGCGACTAAAACGCTTCTCTTCTTCCTTCTACGCGCTGCTTTTCTTTGCCCGCGGTCGTGCGCAGCAATAAATACAGCGATCTCCGGTCCGTTGTCAACAGACTGGCTGGCCGGCCGGCATTGCCGGCCTGAAACGTGTTTTATCAGCGCAGCGCTGACATCTGAACATCCTGAAAGATAGCGACAAACCGGCTCCTAAGAGATTGGGGAAATCCTGGACTTATGGATGAAGCAGGCTGTGACGTTGGCCGTTCTCGGGCGCTCTTTGTCCCCCGAGCGAACCCTGTTACGATGAATTTTGCGTTTGCCCGCACCGCGGGCAGCCGTGATGAGATTCAATGGAAAGAGGTTTAACGGTGGCCGATACGAAGAAAATCGCTGATAAGGCGGAACGCAAAAAGATCAAGCGCACGGCGCGCAAGAAGGCCGCTCCGAAGGCCAAGCGCACGACCCCGCGCGGCTCGCAAAAGCGCAAAGTGAAGAAGATGGTCCGCGGCCAGTCGAAACGGTAAAAGCAGCTCCCAACTTCTAGCCGCTAGCTACTAGCCCTTCGCGCTGGAGCGAGTGATATTGTCTCACCGGAATGAGTTAGAAGCTGGGAGCTAGAAGCTAAAAGCTGTCGTTCATGCCCAGCCAGTTCCTCGCCCGCAAGTCGATTGACAAGCTCATCCGCGAGTCGGAGGAGCCCGAGCACGCGCTGCGCAAGACCCTTGGACCGTGGTCGCTCACCGCACTCGGCATCGGCGCGGTTATCGGCTCTGGCATCTTCACGGTCATCGGCACCGCGATGGCCGGTCAGCGCTTCGAGACGCCCTCGATCGCCAACACGCCTCTTGTTCACTACCTGCTGCGGCACACAGCCATGGATGGGCGTCCCGGCGCCGGACCAGCCCTGGCGCTCTCGATGGTGCTGGTCGCCGTGGTCTGCGCCTTCACCGGCCTGTGCTATGCCGAACTGGCCTCCATGATTCCCATTGCCGGCTCGGCGTACACGTACACCTACGCCACCATGGGCGAACTCGTGGCCTGGATCATCGGCTGGGACCTCATTCTGGAGTACGCCTTTTCAAACATGAGCGTCAGCGTGGGCTTTGCCGCGCACATCGTGGACCTGATGTCATGGTTCGGCCTTCATCCACCGCTGATGTGGATTTCGCCGGCCTATCTACCCACCGGCATGCAGGACTTCGAGGGGCACACCCTTTACCCGCCCGGCTGGCACTTCGGCTTCAATATTCCCGCCTTCCTGATCGTCATGCTGCTCACTGTGGTGCTGGTCCGCGGCATCCGTGAGTCGGCGCGCACCAACAATATCCTCGTTTTGGTCAAGTTGGCGGCTATTCTGGTCTTCATCTTCGTCGCTGGCAGCTTCGTCAAGCCGCATTACTGGCATCC
>JAKABE010000149.1 GCA_021801945.1 Acidobacteriota bacterium | reverse complement strand
CTTCGGAGAGCCGCGGTATCGGTAGCCAGCAACATTGCGGAAGGATATGGCCGCGCAACCAAGGGAGAGTATGTGCAGTTCCTTGGCCATGCACGCGGTTCCATTTCCGAAGTCGAAACTCAACTTGTAATTGCCAGCGCCTTGGGTTTCGGATCAAAGCCGCTTTTGCGCTCTGCCGAGGGCCTATGCAATGAAGTGGGCCGAATGCTGCGCGCCATGATGAAGTCTTTGCAGGCCAAGGGGCCGTCCCTAGTCCCTAGTCCCTAGTCCCTAGTCCCTAGCCCCTATTCTTCCACCGGAGCATCGAGCACCGTGAACATCCTTTTCGTCGGCGACATCTTCGGCAGTGCGGGGCGGCGCATCGTGAGCGAGCATCTGGACCACGTGCGCGCCACCCACAACGTGGAGCTGACCGTCATCAACTCCGAAAACGCTGCCGGCGGCTTCGGCGTCACGCCGCAGATCGCCGAGGAGATCTTCGACTGGGGCGCCGACGTGCAGACCACCGGCAACCATGTCTGGGACAAAAAGGAGCTGATGGATTACCTCAAATCCGTGGGCCCCGACAGCCACGAGCGACCCCGGCGAGTGCTGCGCCCGGCAAACTTCGCGCCCGGCCTGCCCGGCTTTGGCGTCTACGAAGGCGCCACCGCAAGCGGCGTGCCCTATGCGGTCGTCAACCTGCAGGGGCGCGTTTTCATGGGCTCCACCGACGATCCCTTCCGGGCAGCCGAGTCGCTGCTGAGCAGCATCAAGGCGAAGGTCATCGTGGTGGACTTCCACGCCGAAGCGACCAGCGAGAAGGTGGCGATGGGCTGGTTTCTGGACGGGCGCGTGACGGCTGTGCTGGGCACACACACCCACGTCCCCACGGCCGACGAGCGCATCCTGCCGGGCGGCACCGCCTTCCAGACGGATGTGGGCATGAGCGGCCCCTACGACAGCATCATCGGCGTCGAGAAGGAGATGGTGCTGAACAAATTCCTGACCGGGATGCCGGGGAAGTTCGAAGCGGCCAAGGGGAATCCGAAGATGTGCGCGGCGCTGGTGGAGTGCGATCCCGCAACCGGGCGCGCCAGCCGCATTCAGCGCATCATGCTGGGGGAGTAGCGGCGTCCACCTCGGCGCCGGATTTCGGCACTGAGGCGGGAAGGATCGTGGACGCTGCCGGAACCTTCCGGGGCACGGACAGGCCCGCCGCCTTCACTCTCGACTTGATCAGCTTTCCCTTTTGGTCGAAGATCAGCGTCCACTCGGTGGGGCGCGGCTTGGCGGCCAGGTCGATGAGCCGCATGACGGCGCCGCCGTCTTCGGGCAGGCTAAGGATCCACGAAAGCTCGGGAGAGCCGTCCTGCTCGTCGTCCTGGCCAGGCTGAGCCCGCGCATCCAATTGCGGGTTGGCGCCCGCCAGCGCGGCGTAGCACACGCTGATGCCGGCCCACGGGGTCGGGGGCGCCGCATGCTCTTCGGAGCGGATGCGATTGAAGGCGGCGATGGTTTGCGCGTTCACCGGGGCCGGCGAAAACAACGAGTAACTGCGGCGCTCGATGGGAATAATCCGTACCCGCCCCTTGCCATTGCGCGGAATGGACGCGGAGAAGACGCTCACGTCGCCCGCGCCCTGGTTGCGCGTAAAGCGCAGAAACAGGTGGTTCGGAAACGCCGGGCAAACAATCTGCCGGTAGCGCCAATTGCCTTGGTTGAACTCGAGGCCGGCGTAACCGGCATGCTCGGCAATCGCGGATTCAGCATCCGCCTCCAGATTCCGATCCTGCTCCGTCATCTGTCCCGGCGTCCGAAAGGTAATCGGAAGAGCGTCCAGGGGCGATCCAGTCTCAATGGCGGCCGTCCCAGCCTGGTGCCGCGGGTTCGAGACGTTGGGCTGCGGCGGAGGAACGGCACGCGTCTTGTTCTGGGCCCCGGCAGGCAAAGCAAACAGGGCGGTGGCGACGGCAACAAAGAGGGGGAAACGGGACATGCAAGGCTAGATTACCACTGCGTGGGGCAGAGCTTTGGAGAAAATCCAGCGCCAGAAAGAAAGGGCAGCCCATCGGGCTGCCCTTGACGTTCCCAGGAAAAAGCGCCGGAACCGTGTGGCCGGCGCCGGTTGTGTTATTCGCCGCTGCGGTGGTGCACCGTCCGCCCGGCAGGCGCGCGATGAACCGGAGCCGCCTTCTTGTGCGCCATCTGCACAAAGCCGTCCTTGAGCACGATCTGGGCCTTGGCAGGCATGTTGTTGGCCGCAGGCACCTTGGTGTAGGTGTCGTAGGTGCCGTCCAATTCCTCGTCGGGCTGGAGCTTCATCTCGAAGCCCTTGGCCGGAGCGTCCTTGCAGGACAGAGGCTCCTTGAGATTGACGTTGAAGTCGGCGGACTGGGCGTCCTTTGCGTCCTGGGTCACGGCGATGTTGATGGCGGAGACGGCGGGCACGATCTCGATCCGGCGGGCGTGGTCGAGATCCTCGATCGCGCTTACGTCGGCGCTGGCGCCGTTCGCCTGCAGGTAATCCTGCGCTTCTTTCACGCGCAGCGGCGAAGTGGGCGGAGCAGGAACCGCATCGCAAGTCGCGGGAGTGTTGAGCTTGACCACATAGTCCTTGGGCTTGACCGACCGGGGAGTGGTCACGGAGACCTTGAGCACGTTGGCCTGATCGCTGATCACAATGCCCGGCACCGGCGTGAGCTGGCCCTGGAGCAGGCTCCACAACTGCTGCGCATCCTGCTGATTCCCGTTGGCCAGGATGTACTCCTTGTCCTCGAGGTTCAGCTTGGTGGGATCGCCGCCGGTGAGCGCGTGATGCGCCAGTTCCTCAGGCGTGGGAGCAGGCGCGATGCTGAAGTTCGCAGGCGGAAAGAGCGTGGACTGGGCCTGTGCCTTGATCGCGTCGATCTGCTGCTCGATCTGCTGCGGCGTATCGATAGTGCCGTGGTAGCGCTTGTACCAGTAATCGAGTTTGGGCTCGATCTGCGACTTGTAGGCCGGCGGGGCGAAGTTCCAGGCGCGGGCATAGAACCAAACCGCCTTCACCTCGTCGCGGGCGGGGCCCGGCTTGGCGTAGGCTTCGGCCAGATTCAGCGTATCCACCAATCCCTGGCCGCTCGTGGTCTGGTTGGCGGGGTAGAGCATCAGCTCGGTGGTGTACTGCTTGATGGCGTCCGCGTAGTCCTTCTTGGCAATGGCATCGTCCAGCGCAATGGTCGAGTGAAACAGCGGATACGACGCATCGGTGATCTTCTTCCAGTCGGCGTCGGCGACGCCAGCCGGCTTGGCCATGCCCAAACCCTTCTGGGCGAGTGCCGCCGCGTCGTCGCAGGTCTGCGGGTCCTTGCTGTCGCCCGAGGACGGATCGATGTTCTGCTGGCACTCGCTCTTCTTCAAATAGACCGAGATGAAGATGGCCTTCATATTATCCGGGTCAAGCTGCAGAAGACGGCTGGCCGCGCTCAGGGTCTTATCGGGCTGGTTCATCTGCTGATACGTGTCGATCAGCTGATCGAGGACCGCTTTCTTCACCACGCTCTGGGGATACTGGGTAAGAAAGTTCTCCATAGCCGAGGCTTTGGCAGCCGGTTCCGTCTGGGTGATCGCGTTCTGGTACGCGTTGAACTCGGCCGGATTCGAGATGGTGATCTGGTCCGAATTGCTTGCCTGGGCTCGCAGCGCGGGCGAGGCAACAAGGGCAACGCTCGCCAAAGCCATCGCAGATGCAAGGACTAACTTCTTCATTCTGTACTCCTGGGAATTGCCGAACTTTGGAGGTTCTATGATACTCACTGCCTGACCACACCGGCAACCGATCCGAGGGGCAGGGAAGTGCGGAAACAACGGATATACGATACCACGGCCTCCATTGGGGCATTGAATGGATTATAGAAATCCCACCGCACACTGACAAGCAACAATGCAACCAGGCGCGATTTCCGTTGGAGAACCGCCGCGCCCCCTCCGCCGCTGCTCAAAGAGCGAGCGACTTGCGCCGGAACTCCAGGGTGTCTATTGCAAAAGCCGAACCAGCTCCGCCTGTTCGGCGAGGAAGGCGTCGTGCCCATGAGCGCTAATCATATGGCGATACTCGGCCTCGGCGCCGGCGGCGCGGATCGCCTCGGCAAAGCGGCGCACATCCTCGGCGGGAAACAGCCAATCGGTGCTGATACCGATGAAAATCAGCCGTGCTCGAATCCGGGCGAAAGCCTCGGCGGCCGAGCCGTATCCCCGCGCCGGGTCCCACGTGTCCATGGTGCGCAGGATGGCCAGATACGAATTGGCATCGAACCGATCGATGAAGCGCCCGCCCTGTGCATCCAGATACCCCGCGATATCGAAGCGCCCGCCGATCAGGCCGCTTCCCTGCCCCGAAGCCGCCCATGGATTCTCGCCGCTGCGGTCGGGATTGCGGCCGTAGCGCTCATCGAACAGCGGCGCCGATTTGTAGCTGATCATGGCAATCTGGCGGGCCAGCGAAAGCCCGCGCCGCGGCGGCTTCTGCGGCAGGTAGCGGCCGCCCATCCACTCCGGATCGTGCTGGATGGCCTGGCGCTGCAGGTGATTCAATGCCAGCCCCATGGCCCCCAACGGCGAAACGCCGATGACCAGGGCGCGTTCCACGCGCTCGGGAAACTGGATGGTCCACTCCACCGCCTGCATACCGCCGATGGAGCCGCCCATCACCAGGCGCAGCTTGCGCACCCCCAACGAATCCAGCAGCCGCGCCTGCGCACGCACGTTGTCGCGGATGGAGATGAGCGGGAAGTCCGGGCCATAGCATTGCCCAGTTTCAGGATGCACGCTGAGCGGCCCCGTGGAGCCGTAGCAGGAACCCAGCATATTAATGCAGATGACGAAGTCGTGCTCCAGAGAAAGCACCGCGCCGGGGGCAAACACCTCCGGCCACCACGAGCCCACCAGCGCCGAGCCCGAAAGCGCGTGGCAAACCAGAACCGCGTTGTCCCGCGCCGCATTGAGCTTGCCGTAGACAGCGTAATGCAGCGTGGGCGACGCCAGAGTACAGCCGCAATCGAGCGAAAAAGGCCCATCGAGGACGAAGTCGCCCTCGTAGGTGGGCGCCACAATCTTCTGCCCCGGTGAAGAGCCGCTGGCGCTGGACTTGATGGATTCGGTCATCTGCTTCAAGTTACTCGCCTCAGCTTTTTTTATTTTGCCGTAACGGCCGCCGTCCCGGCACCGGCCTTCTGCCCGTTGGCAGCTTCGATGGCCTGGTCGAGATCGGCAAGGATATCGCGGATGTCCTCGATGCCCACCGAGAGCCGCACCAGCTCGGGCGTAACACCGGCGCTTGCCTGCTCGGCCGCCGAGAGCTGCTGGTGTGTCGTCGAGGCCGGGTGAATGACGAGCGACTTGACATCGCCGATGTTGGCCAGCAGCGAAAACAGTTTGAGGCTGTTGATCAGCTTCTTGCCGGCATCGTAGCCGCCCTTAATACCAAACGTGAGCAGCGCGCTCTGCCCCTTGGGCAGATATTTCTGCGCCCGCTTGTAGTAGGGGCTCGACTCCAGGCCGGGATAATTGACCCACTCCACGCCCGGATGCTGTGCCAGATGCTTTGCCGCTGCCAACGCATTCTGCGAGTGCCGCTCCATGCGCAGGTGCAGCGTCTCAATACCTTGCAGCAGCAGGAAAGCGTTGAAGGGCGAGAGCGCGGCGCCGGTATCGCGCAACCCCTGCACGCGCGCCTTGAGGACGAAGGCCAGCGGACCGAAGGCCTCGGTGTACGAAAGGCCGTGGTAGCTCGGGTCGGGTTCGGTGAACTCCTTGACGCGACCGGAAGCTGCCCAGTCGAATTTGCCCGCATCCACCATCACGCCGCCAATGGCCGTCCCGTGGCCGCCCAGAAACTTGGTGGCGGAGTTAATCACGATATCGGCGCCGTACTGGATGGGCCGCACCAGCGCCGCCGAGGCGCAGGTATTGTCGATGACCAGCGGCAGCCCGTTTTCGTGCGCGATTGCTGCGAGTGTTTCGATATCGGCGATGTCGAGCTTGGGATTGCCCAGCGTCTCGGTGTAGAGGGCGCGGGTCTTGGGTGTGATGGCGGCGCGGATGCCGTCGAAATCGTCGGCGTCGACAAACTTGACGCCTATGCCCAGGCGCGGCAGCGTGTAGTGGAACAGATTATAGGTGCCGCCGTAGAGCGAGGTGGTGGAGACGATCTCGTCGCCGGCCGCCGCCAGCGTGGTAATGGCAAGGGTTTCGGCCGCCTGGCCGGAAGCGGTGGCCAGCGCCGCCGCACCGCCCTCGAGCGCCGCCACGCGCTTCTCAAAGACGTCCGTCGTGGGGTTCATAATGCGCGTGTAGATGTTGCCGAACTCCTGCAGGGCAAAGAGCCGGGCGGCATGGTCGGCGTCGTTGAACAGGTACGACGTGGTCTGGTAGATGGGGACGGCGCGCGCGTTGGTGGCCGGGTCGGGGACCTGACCGGCGTGAACGGCGAGCGTGGCAAGCTGGTGCTGCGACTGCGAATCGGACATAGGGAAACTCCTCTAAATTTTGCCGATGCTCCGTTCCAAGGGTAAAAAAAGCGGCCCGCGTCCGCTTCGGGACCGGGCCGCTCGGTATCTGGAATCGGTTGCGCTTAACGCATCAGCCGCTCAAGAGCCGGACGGACAAGCCCCGCCTGCATATACATGCACATGGCCATGGCTGCCATTCCGGATTTCCTTGAGTTCGGCATTAGGGGCAGTATCGCGGGACGGAGGCGGCGGTGTCAATGCCTGAATGAGCTAAAGGCTAATGCTTCGTGCGCTTCGTGCCATCAGCCCTGGCGACCTCAAGACTCTGAATCACGAAAACCTGAAGGGCTGGTTGCCCCCAGCCCAACTTCCGCAGCAGTTTGCTTGAACCGCTTGCTTGAACCGTTTTTTCAAGAGGGATCCCGGTCGTGGGGCAGGAGCGCACGGAGGAGCAAGTGCTTTGTTTCCGGAGCTGAGTTTTTGCGCCTGTTTGCGGGCGGCAAAAGGCCGCGTGCAGTGAAGACCTTCCCTCTTGTAATTGGTTTTGAAATGAGTACGATGGCGGTGTGTATCTGCGGCGCTGCTATCGGCGCAAGGATGGAAAGCGGCATGCCTATTGGGCCTTGGTCGAGTCGTATCGTACGGCGCGGAGGCCGCGGCAGCGCGTTGCCGCCTATCTTGGCGAGTTGGATGAGCAAGGGCGGTTGGGAGTCGAACACGTGGCGCAACCAGAGTCCTGAACACACCCCGGCCTGTTCGCGCAAGCGTCCGGCGCTGCATGGGTCGAGGTGGACTTGCCCGGCGTGCGCGTGGAGCGCAGCCGTCCCTTCGGCGGTGGCTGGCTGGGACTGATGCCGCTGCGTCAACTGGGTTTGAGCGAGTTGTTGGAAGAGCTTTTGCCGCCCGGTCGCGAAGAAGTCCCGTGGAGCGCGGTGATCCTGGTGCTGGTCCTGGGCAGATTGCTCGATCCCTCCAGCGGGTTGCACCGGGCCGGGCATGGATACGAGGCCAGCGCCCTGGCGGAGTTGCTGGGCGTGCCGGCCGCGAAGGTCAACGACGACCGGCTCTACCGCACCCTGGATCGACTGCTGCCCACAATCCGTCCCTGG
>JAKABE010000148.1 GCA_021801945.1 Acidobacteriota bacterium | reverse complement strand
GAAGAATTGCGCAAGAAAAGAGCTTAAAAAGGCATCTCATGGTAACCAGTCCCCGATTGGATTTGCGCCCGGAGTGTCGGCATCGCGTAGAGCCGTCACCGATTACGGTATCAGCATGGCGCCGGTAAGGTACTCTGACGCTTGGGCTCCGAAGAGAGAGAGAAGCGCAGCGCACCAACACGGAGGAAGACGTGAAACGGCTGATCGAAGGGCATAAAAGGTTTCTGGCGGAGGTCTTTCCGGCGAGGAAGAAGGAGTTCCGCCTGCTCGCGGAGTCGCAAGCACCGGAGGTGCTTTTTATTACCTGCGCGGACTCGCGGGTGGTGCCGGACCTGATCTTGGGAACCGGACCGGGAGAACTGTTCATCACGCGCAACGCGGGTAACGTGGTGCCCATCAACAGCCAGGATGTGGACGGCGTGACGGCGACCATCGAGTACGCGGTAGAGGTGGTGAAAGTAAAGCACGCGATTGTGTGCGGGCACTCGGACTGTGGGGCGATGAAGGCGGCGGTGAACCACGAAGGTCTAGAGAATCTGCCTAAGTCGGGGCGCTGGCTGGAACACGTGGAGGCCGCCTTCCATCATCGCCAGCCGGTGAACCCGGCCGACGGTGAGAGCGGGGAACTGGCGGCGCTGATCCGCGGCAACGTGGTGGCGCAGTGGATGAACCTGCAGGCGCAGCCGTCGGTGACGCGAGCCTTGGCGGAGGGGCGGCTTGCGGTGCACGGGTGGTACTACGACATTCTGACGGGCCGGATCGAGCGGTGGGACGATGAAACGGAGAGCTTTGTTCCGCTTGCGGAGTGAAGTTCGGGCGCGGCCAGAGACGGGCCGGCGGGGGGAATCCTATTGAGGCTCGTCCTCGGCGGCTAAAAGTTCGCGTTGATTTTGTTCGATTTGCGCGCAAGTGCACGCATCTGTCTGGCTCGGCCTCCCAATCTTTGATAATCGTATCGAAATCTCATCAGGCCAGAGATCAAGCGTCGGAGTCTTTGTATCTGCTAAAAGTTGTGCGTTGGCAAAAGTACAACCGACACTATAATTTTCCTTGAATCAGTTTTCCCTGGATTCAATAGCTAAAAGCCGAGTATGTTCATGAGCTGCTTTTGGGATCAGAGCCGGGCCCTCTTCAAAGGCGTCTTTTCTCGATTTCGGCGTGAGGGTAGCCTATTCGTGGGCGCAGGTCACGCGCGATTTTTCGCTGCCGCCGAGTGTAGTCTCGACGATTTCTACATCTTCGATGGTATTCCCGACGCTTCTGGAGCCATCGTCGATTTTAGGTTCAGCTACGTCAACCCCAAAGCTGAACGGCGGCTCGGCGTGCCGCGCGAGACGCTCTATGGCAAGGTCCTCACCGAAGTTCGGCCGTTCATGATCAAGTCTGGTCTGATTCACAAATATCGTGAAGTCGTCCGCACCGGAATCCCTTACACCTGTGAGGTGTTCATCGACGATGACATGATTAGAGGTACCTGGCTGAATGTTCAGGTCGTCCGC
Organism: Acidobacteriota bacterium; assembly: GCA_021801945.1. Next base: position 6,089 of record JAKABE010000148.1, on the reverse strand, counting down.
TTGGGCACGGGAATCGCCATCACCAGCCGCGATGTCACCGAGCACCGGCGCCGCTCCGATCATATCAGCTATCTCGCCTTTCACGATCACCTGACGGGCCTCGCCAATCGGGCGCTGCTTCACGAGCGTCTCCGCCATGCCATCCTCGATGCCCAGGATCACGGTCAAAAGGTTGCGCTCCTCCTCGTTGATATCGACTCCTTCAAACAGATCAACGACACCCACGGCCACGCCTTCGGCGACTTACTCCTCGCCACTATTGGCCAACGCCTCCTCTCCTCCGTTCGCGAGTCGGACACGGTCGCGCGCATGGGCGGAGATGAATTCGTGGTCGTGATGCCCAAATTGCGCACGATGCTCGACGTCGAACGCTGCGGCCAGCAGATCATCCGCGCAGCCTCGCAGCCCATCGATCTCGACGGACGTCAGATGAACCTGACCCTAAGCGCGGGAGTCGCCGCGTTTCCTGAAAGCGGTCGCACCGCTGACGAACTCCTTCGCAACGCCGACGCCGCAATGTACACCGTAAAAAATTCAGGACGCAACAGCCTCTGCGTCTTCGGCGAGGGCTTTATGTCCAAGAGCGACGAAACTGTTCGAACGGAGCCACGCGTCCCCGCACAGTCTATGACGCTGACCGATTCCTCACGCAAAAGTCCGCTGCGGGAGAACTCGGATATCGTGCAGCAATTCTCCTGAAAATCGACTGTTTTGAGACGCGGCTGCCGCCCGATTTTGGTCCTTAGGCAGCATTCTTGTTCGAGAATCCTCTTGGGCGCGTCTATATTCTAGGTAAACAGGCCGCTTGTTTCCTGCATCGAGGCGGCAACAGGAGTCAACCATGTCCGCAGCTCACCCGCTTCCCCAAACCCTCGGGGAACTGCGTGCCAGCACTCTGTTCTCCGAAGCGCGCCTGAAAGCGCGTACCGTCAAGGATGAAATGCGCGGCAACCTCATGGCCCGCCTGCTCTCTGGCGACGCGCTCTTTCCTGGCATTGTTGGTTACGACGACTCGGTAATTCCGCAAATCGTCAATGCCGTTCTGTCGAGGCAGAACTTCATCCTGCTGGGTTTGCGCGGCCAGGCCAAGAGCCGCATCCTGCGCTCCCTTACCTCGCTGCTCGATGAACGCATGCCATACATCGCTGGGTGCGAGATACGGGACAATCCCTATCGGCCCCTCTGCAAGCGATGCTCCGATCTGATTGCCGTGCACGGTGACGCCACGCCGATCGCATGGCTTAACCGCGCAGAGCGCTATGTCGAAAAGCTTGCCACGCCCGACGTCACCGTGGCCGATCTGGTGGGCGATATCGACCCCATCAAGGCCGCGCGCAGCGCCGAGAACCTGGCCAGCGAGCTGACCATGCACTATGGCCTGCTGCCCCGCGCCAACCGCGGCATCTTCGCTATCAACGAATTGCCCGATCTCGCCGGCAAAATTCAGGTGGCGCTCTTCAACATCATGCAGGAAGGCGACGTCCAGATCAAAGGCTATCCCGTGCGTCTCGCGCTGGATGTGGTGCTGGTCTTCAGTGCCAACCCGGAAGACTATACTGCGCGCGGCAAAATCGTGACCCCGCTCAAAGACCGCATTGGTTCCGAGATTCGCACCCACTATCCGGAAACGCTCGAAGAGGGTATGGCTATCACCGCGCAGGAGGCATGGGCGGAGCGCGGCGCAACACGCGTTGAGATTCCTGCCTACATTAGCGAAATCATTGAGCAGATTGCTTTCTCCGCGCGCGAGGACAAGAAGGTGGACAAGCGCAGCGGCGTGAGCCAGCGCTTGCCCATTTCCACACTGGAACTGGTCGTCTCCAATGCCGAGCGGCGCGCCCTGGTCAATCGCGAACAGCTCGTCGTGCCCCGCGTCAGTGACATCTACGCCGCTCTGCCCGGCATAACCGGCAAGCTGGAATTGGAGTACGAAGGCGAAATGCGCGGTGCCGACAGCGTTGTGCGCGACCTGATTTTGACGGCAGCCGGCAAAATCTATGATCGCTATTTTCCCGACGCGGATACCCAGCAGATTGAAGAGTGGTTCAATCTGGGCGGAACGGTGAAGCTGGACGACAATCATCCGGCCGCCGAGGCTTTGGCGGACCTGAAACAGCTCCATGGCCTCTTGGAAAGACTTGCTCCGCTGCATGTCAAGAAATCGGACCCGCCTCCCAAGCTGGTTTCCGCTGCCGAGTTTCTGTTGGAAGGCATGGTTGCCCATCGCAAGCTAAGCCGCAGTGAAGAACGTGTCTTTGCCGCGCAGAAGCAGGCGCCACGCCGCGCGGAGCTTGAAGTGGATTACGAGAATTGGCAGCGTGCGCGCCGCACGCCACGGGACGGGCTTAATTGAATGGTTGCGTCGTGCACGTTCGTTCTTCGGCCTAGGCTCTCGGCTGCTGAACCGCTGACTCGTGGGAGATGGTAGTGTGAAGAGAATTCATTACACCAAATTCAAAGGCGATCTGGCCTCCGAGATCGATCTCGAGGACCTGCTCCAGGCCCTCTCCGACTACCTCCTCGACTCCGGCTTTCGCGATCCCTACTCGGACATGCAGGACATCGATCAGAGCCTGGAAACTCTGCGCCAACTGCTGCGATGGGTTCTTGAGAACGGCGACTTCCTCGATGAAGCCATGCGCCAAAATCTCAATGAACTTGCCACCGCGGGCAAGCTCGATGAACTGATCGACAAGCTGATTCGGCGTCTGGAGCAGGAAAACTTTATCTCCTTCCAGTCTTCGCGCAATGCGATGCAAGATCCTCAGGCCGGAGGCCAGGCCGGTGGCTTGGAGGGAGAAGCCCGCTTCGAGGTCACCGACAAGAGCCTCGATTTCCTCGGCTTCAAAGCCCTGCGCGATCTGCTCGGCTCGCTGGGGAAATCCAACTTCGGCCGGCACGACACGCGCGACTGGGCCACAGGCATCGAATCCAGCGGCGCCTCACGCCGTTATGAATTCGGTGACACGCTTAACCTCGATGTGACGGCCACCCTTGGTTCTGCGATCGCACGTGAGGGCATTGGCCTGCCCCTCAACTTGGAGTATGGCGATCTCTACGTTCATCAATGCGATTACCAGAGCTCATGCGCCACCGTCATGATGCTCGACTGCTCGCACTCTATGATTCTTTACGGCGAAGACCGCTTCACTCCCGCCAAGCGCGTGGCCATGGCGCTCTCGCATCTTATCCGCACGCAATTTCCAGGTGACTCGCTCTCTCTTGTGCTCTTTCACGACTCGGCCGAAGAGATGCCCGTCTCGCAACTCGCGCGCGTCAAGGTCGGTCCCTGGTACACCAACACGCGCGAAGGCCTGCGTGTTGCTCAGCGGGTTCTTGCCCGCCAGCACAAGGATAGGAAGCAGATCGTGATGATCACCGATGGCAAGCCTTCTGCGCTCACGCTGCCCGGCGGCCGCATTTACAGGAATGCCTACGGCCTCGATCCTCTTGTGATCGGCGAAACCCTCGAGGAAGTGGCGCGCTGCAAGCGCAGCAACATCCTCATCAACACCTTCATGCTGGCCTCGGATTTCGACCTCGTGCACTTCGTGCAGAAGGTCTCCGAGATGTGCCATGGTAAGGCCTACTTCACCACCCCACGCACGCTGGGCCATTATCTGCTCATGGATTACATGCAGCGCCGGTCGAAGACCATTCATTAATCTCTGGGGACTGGGGTCCGCAATGGATTCGCCCTGTCATTCCGGGGGCAGAGCACTGCATTTCCGCGGTCGATCGCAGGCAAGAGGCGAAGAACGCGCCGGTGCTTTTATCGGTGCGACGGAGTAAGGCGCTCAGAGTCCGCGCTCTCATCGCCAAGCGAATCGTCGATCCGGCCCGTTGTGGTTCGCAAGGAATCGGAAACCCCTGTCTGGCAAGCCGGCATCGGACCTCCGCTGGCGGAGCTAGGGTGGACGCTCCCACGCCTTGCACTTGGAGTGTGCCGTCTCGCTTGTGACCCGAGTCACTGCCGTTCTCTGCGCCGGTTCGCATGATGAAAGCGCACGGGATGCTCAGCTAGGAAACCGATCAAAGACTAAGCATGGCCCTGCTAAACAAGGCGGTCGCTGGCGGACTGGCCACACTGCGCCGGTTCGCGAGTTCCCAGTTTTGATTGGAATGCCGCAGGTTGCAGGCCACACGCGCGAATCCGCAAGTGAATCGAGGAGAGGGGAGGAACTGCCATGATCGAAAGCGCCAATCGTCTACCGCTAATCGGAGAAGAAGCGCCCGCATTTGAAGCCGATACCACCCAGGGGCGGATCAGGTTCCCAGGTGACTACAAGGGCAAGTGGGTGATCTTCTTCAGCCACCCGGCAGACTTCACGCCAGTGTGCACCACGGAGTTCGTCACCTTCGCGTCGATGCAGGAAGAGTTCCGCCAACTCAACTGTGAGTTGGTGGGGTTGTCGATCGACAGCACCTTTAGCCATATAGCCTGGCTAAGAACGATTCGCGAAAAGGTGGCATTCCGCGATCACCGCGACGTGGAGATTACCTTCCCGGTGATCTCCGATCTGACCATGGAGGTGGCCCGCGCCTATGGCATGTTGCAGCCGGCTGCCAGCACCACGCAGGCCGTGCGCGCCGTCTTCCTGGTCGACCCTGAAAGCAAAGTGCGGGCGATTCTGTATTACCCGCTCAGCAACGGCCGCAACTTCCAGGAGATTAAACGCCTGCTCATGGCCCTGCAGACCACGGACAAGTATGGAGTAGCGACCCCGGCTGACTGGCAGCCCGGTGAAGAAGTGATTGTTCCGCCGCCCGGTTCTTGCGGAGCCGCCAAGGAGCGCGTGGAGGCGAAAGACCCGTCGCTACGCTGCGTTGACTGGTTTCTGTGCTTCAAGAAGCTCGGATAGGTTGAGCGGAAGAAGCTGCGGCGGGCAAGCAGTCAGCCTGCCGCAGTCCACCGATACAGGAACGAGAAGTGGGCAAGTCGAGGCCGACCTCCGAAGAGGTGCCCCAGCCAGTTCACGCCGCTTCGGAACCGCTCAACGCGGTGATTAGCTGGCCGCGATCCTGATCCGCTCAGGGTGCTTCTCCACTTTGCCGCATTCGCTGCCCAGTCCCCCGTAGCGGCGCTCGCGGCGTTGGAAATCGGCGATGGCCTCGAGCAGATGAATGCCGCGAAAGTCTGGCCAGTACCGCTCAGTGACGAAGATTTCCGTATATGCGATCTGCCAGAGCAGAAAATTGGAGACGCGCTGTTCTCCTGAGGTACGGATGAGCAGATCGGGATCGGGCATGTGTGACGTGTAGAGATGGCGGTAAATGTCTTCTTCGTCAATGTGCTCCGCGTTCAGGTGTTTATGCTGCATCTCCCGGGCTAGGGCGCGAAAGGCATCCACCAACTCCGAGCGTCCGCCGTAGTTGAGGGCCAAGGTGAGCGTGGTTCCCGTGTTGCGCGCCGTGGTTTCTTCTGCCCAGCGCATCTTGTCCTGCACTTCCGGCGGCAGGTCGTAGATGCGGCCAATGTACTGGATGCGCACATTGTTGTCCATCATGCGCTGTACGTTGCTCTCCAGATAGCTTTTGAGCAGGCGCATGAGAAAGTTGACTTCGGCGCGCGGACGACGGAGGTTGTTTTCGAGAGAAAAGGCGTAGAGGGTCAGCCAGGGAAGGCCGATCCGAGAAGCCGTCTCGGTGACCAGTTGTACGCTCTTGGCGCCCTGCTGGTGGCCTACGAAGCGCTTCAGAGAGCGCATACCCGCCCACCGGCCGTTACCGTCCATGATGATCGCCACATGCTCGGGCAGTCGTTCGGACTTCAGGGTTGCGTAAACAGCTTGCTCCTCTGGAGACAATTCATGAATGCGCAGCTTGCCGGAAGAATACAAGAAATTCGCCTCTATAATGCGATCGCCACTCCCAGGCCGCGCCCTGGAGACGTCCTCAGTACACACTCGCGGAGTGCGTGGCCCATCCGGATGAAGGCCCAACTCGGCTCACAAAAATGCCATCGCACAGTATCGAGCGCTCCGGCATCGGCAGCCGGGAGTTACATCATCGAACCTAGCACATGCGCTCGTGGGCTGCAATTCGTGTTTGGACGCACCGCCAATCGCGCATGGGGGCAAAAGATATCG
>JAKABE010000147.1 GCA_021801945.1 Acidobacteriota bacterium | reverse complement strand
CAATTCCGACAGGTAGCGCAGGGGATTTTCCATATCCCCATCGCATCGCTCTCTTAGGCCGTTGCATATAGCAACCCTGATGATAGCCAACCTGATCCCCGGCCAAATTTAGATGCGTCGGCCCTGGAGGGTACACGGCTGTGCTTGACAGTCCGAGCGGGGGGAACGTATATTCGGCCCGTTCAACTTGCGGCATGGTCCGGTTGGCCTGGCTGCGAATGCGCGGCTCCGAAACGTCTGAAGCAGAAGCACAAGAACATGCATAGAAATCAAGGGGTTGGCAATGGAAGAACGACTTTCTTTCAACACGGCGGCTGGGACCGACGCAGGGGGGGGAGGGAAGCCGATCGTGCTCTACTGCGATCTGGCGGTCGATCCCCAACGTGAGCAGGAGATGCTGGACCATTTTCATCGGGACTTCAAGCCGGCGGCGGAGAAGTTTGAGGGGTTTATGGACCTGAAGATGGTGAAGCTGCGCAAGGTGATCCAGGGGGGACCGGTACCGGAGCCCAACATCAACTACCGCTTCCAGTTGACCTACAAGAGCGAGGAGCTACGACAGCGGTGGATTGCGTCGGAGGTTCATCAGCGGGTGTGGCCTCTGATCGAGAACACCGTCACTAATGATTACTTGGTGTTGCTGACCGACAGCGTCTAGGCGCGGCTGCTCTGTTCGCGCTCGCCATTCCCGATTCGTCTTGGTCAAGCGAAGTCCTCAACAAATGAAAGCGGAGGAAGCCGATGCAGCAGGCAAGTGAACCGACCGCGCGCGTGTCGGGTGCGGAGATCGTCCATCTCGATCCCGCTCTCGAAGCGCTGATTGCTCCTGATACACCCATCGAACGAGTCGCCACGGGATTCCAATTTACGGAGGGCCCGATGTGGCGTGGGGGGCGGCTCTGGTTCTCCGACCTGGTCGGGAATGGGATGTATGCCGTGGCGCCAAACGGCGCGCTGGAGCTCCTGATCGACCATGCGGGTGGGTTTGAGAATCCGCCGGTCGGCAAATTCCTAGGTTCGAACGCCATGGTCACCGCCAAGGACGGGTCGGTGCTGATGATGCAACACGGGCTGCGCCGCATCGCACGCCTGGACGCCCAGCTCAGGATTGAAAGCTTTCTCGACAGGTTTGAGGGGAAGAGACTGAACAGCCCCAACGATCTGGTCTTTGCACCGGATGGCTCGCTGTGGTTTACCGATCCGCCGTATGGTCTGATCGACCAAGACCAGGATCCGGCCAAGGAACTGGCCTTTAATGGCGTCTACCGTTATGCCGGTGGAAAGCTGACCGCTCCCATCCGCGACTTGACCCGGCCCAACGGCCTCGGCTTCTCGGCCGATGGGAAGACTCTCTACGTCTGCAATTCCGAGCCGGATATGCATGTGGCTCGGTACGAAGTGGCGGCCGACGGTTCGGTCTCGAATGCCAGCCGGTTTATCTCCTATCCCGGCTCCGCGCCGGACGTTCCCGATGGGCTGAAGCTGGACACGGCGGACAATCTGTGGACCACGGGGCCGGGTGGAATTCGTATCCTCACGCCGGACGGCAAGGTGCTGGGCCAGATCAAATTGCCGGAGGTGGCAGCCAATCTGGGCTGGGCCGATGGCGGCGAGACCTTGTATATCACGGCGACAAGCAGCGTGTATCGGCTGAGGGTGAAGACGCGGGGCAAGATGCCTCTTTACGTGCGATGAAGGAGCCGGGGGCGGTGCAGTCCTAACGCCTCCCCTGCGGGGCTGGACTCGCGGATTCCGTCCTTATCCCCCAGGCTTGCGCCGTGGGACTCGCGTCTTCTGCCCGCTGTGCGGGCCATCGTCTCTTGCCGTACCCGGAGAGTCCCCAGCGGGCTTTCATGCCCGGAGGAGCAGAATCGGCCGGATGAGTGACGCCTTACACCCGAGCCGTGACTGGATGGGTTGGGAATCGAATGCGGCCATGTGCGGATCAGGAGACCCGCACTACCGCCGGTCAGGAGAGGGACCCTACACTTTCTCATTGCGGAATTATGTGGACAGGGCCTGAGCGTCCGCATGGCGCTTATACTGAGAGTCATCCTCATGTCCCGCGATCCTGTACCCGGCCTTTTGTCCCGCGGCACGGAGCTGCTGGAGGAGGAGTTTGCGGCCCTGCCGGAGTTTGAGCCTGCGGCTGACGTGGAGGCGCTGACACGGGTTCTAGAAGCTACGGCGCATCGGCTGAGCGATAACTATCCTTATTTCCATCCGCTTTATGCCGGTCAGATGCTCAAGCCGCCGCATCCGGTGGCGCGGGCCGCCTACGCGCTGGCCATGAAGATCAATCCCAACAACCATGCGCGCGATGGCGGGCGGGCCAGCTCGGAGATGGAGATCGAGGCGGTGCGGGAGATCGCCCGTATGTTCGGTTGGAGCGAGTCTCTGGGCCACCTAACCTCGAGCGGCACCCTGGCCAATCTGGAGGCGCTTTGGATTGCCGGGCAACTGGCCGCAGAGCGGCCTGGGAGTTTTAGGATTGTGGGCTCGGAGCAGGCGCATTACACTCACCGCCGCATCTCGGCCGTGCTCAAGCTGGAATACGCGGAGATTGCGACGGACAGCAGCGGGCGCATGAGTCCTGAGGCGCTGGAGGCGGAGTTGCGTCGCGGCGGTGTGGGGGCGGTGGTGGCGACACTAGGCACGACGGCTCTCGGTGCGGTGGATCCGTTGGACGAGATTCTTGCGTTACGGGAGCGGTACGGTTTCCGCGCGCACGTGGATGCGGCCTATGGCGGCTACTTCGGGCTAATTGCCGACTCGTTGGATGAGCCAGCGCGGCGCGCGTACGCGGCCATTGGTCAGGCGGATTCAATCGCCATCGATCCTCACAAGCATGGTCTTCAACCGTATGGGTGCGGCTGTATTCTGTTCCGCGATCCGGCTGTGGGGCGGTTTTATAAGCACGATTCGCCGTACACGTACTTCACATCTAACAAACTACATTTGGGCGAGATCAGTTTAGAGTGCTCGCGCGCGGGCTCGGCGGCAGTGGCCCTTTGGGCGACGCAGCAATTGCTCCCGCTGGTTCCCGGAGGCGAGTTTGCCCGTGGACTCGCACGCGGCCGCGCGGCGGCTCTCGAACTGGACCGGAGGTTGCGCCAGGATGGCCGCTTTCAGGCTTTGGCGGCCGGGGCGCCGGAACTGGACATTGTGGTGTGGGCGCTGCGCGCGGCGGATTTTCAGGAGGCCTCGGCGGCAGCTCAGCGGGCCTTCGACGCCTGCGCCGCGCGGGATCTTCACCTAGCTCTTGTACAATTGCCGCATTCCTGGTTCTTGTTGAACGGCGAAGAAGCGGGTGCAGAGGCGCCTGTTACGATTACCTGTTTGCGCTCTGTGCTCATGAAGCCGGTTCACGATGTCTGGCTGAACGAGATTTGGAAGCGGCTCACCGAGGCCTGCGCTGAGGTGATAGGACGATAGCCGGCCCGAATTGGGGAGGCGGAAGCGAATTCCCAGAGCACGCATTTCTTACTGATTTTGACGAGGTTGTTCATTCAAATGCATGATCCCGCCGCATTCCGTTCGTTGCACCGCGCCCGGTTTAGCGCCGAGCCGGCCGTCTTTTCCGCTCCGGGCCGGGTAAACCTGATCGGCGAGCACACCGATTATGCAGAAGGCTTTGTAATGCCCGCGGCCATCGACTTCGCCACCCTGGCCGGAATTTCGCCGCGCACGGATGGCAAGATTGTGATCTACTCCGAAAACTACGGAGAAGAACGTAGCTTTGAAGCCACGGCGTTGCCCGTCAAGGCTGGCCATCATTGGAGCGATTATCCGATTGGCGTGGTCGCCATTTTGGCTGGGGAGGGACACCGGATTCCGGGTTTTAGCCTGAGCCTGTGGAGCGACGTCCCCCTCAGCGCGGGCCTGTCCAGCTCCGCCGCGCTGGTAGTTTCGACGGCCCTGGCTGTCGGGTCACTGGTTGGGGCTAACTATCCAGGCCCAGTGGTGGCGCGGCTTTGCCAGCGCGCAGAGAACGAGTTTGTGGGAGCAAACTGCGGGATCATGGACCAGTTCGTCTCGGCCAACGGCGCCGAGGATCATGCGCTCTTGCTTGATTGCCGCGATCTGAGTTTCCGGCTGGCGCCGATTCCGCATTATGTGGCTCTGGTGATCGCCAATACGATGGTGAAGCACTCGGTGGTGGGCGGCGGGTACAAGGCCCGTCGCGCCGAATCGGAGGCTGCTTGTGCGGTCATTGCCAGCCACCGGGCGGGCGTGAAGTTTCTGCGCGATGCGACCCTCGATGACCTGGACAAGTGGGGGCAGGAGATGGCGCCCAAATCGTTGATGCGCGCGCGCCACATCATCAGCGAGAACCTGCGCACCGTGGCGGCCAGCGAAGCTCTGCTCCGGGGCGATATGGAAGAGTTGGGGCGGCTGATGGCCGAAGCTCATTTGAGCTACAGCCGGGACTTTGAGGCTAGTTGTGTGGAGGCCGACGCCATGGTGGCCCTGGCACAGGATCTGCCTGGATTGATCGGGGCCCGGCTTACCGGAGGAGGCTTCGGGGGCTGCACTATCAACCTGGTGGAACAGGCGCAGGCAGAGGCTTTTGCCGAAGCGCTGGGCGGCCGCTACACGGCCCAGTTCGGCATGGTTCCGCAGATCTACGTCTGCCATGCATCCGGCGGAGCGCGTCGAGTGGATTAATGCCAAGTTAAAGAACGCAAATGGGCCCGAATCCGGCGCGGCGGATGCTGCTAGCCGGCGGGGATGCACAAAGACAAGTGGGTCGTCTATCTTACTCTGCGGAAAAGGGTTGCGCGGACATAAGCGATCGCTAAGACGAACTTTGCTAAAATCGGGGGATGTCTTGCCCAGAGAGTCGCGGCGAGACAGCTTATTGCATGTCCAGCTTCCGTAGGGGTTCTGCCCCGCAGGATGTTTGCGCGGGTTGGGCGTACTTTGGGCAAATCGACGCCATGCCATCAATTGCGAACAAACCGTTCAGCTACGAAGCTTTGCCCCTCACCGGCCGAGTCGCTTACTTTTCCATGGAGATTGCGATTCATGCGTCCATGCCGACCTATTCTGGCGGCCTTGGCGTGTTGGCTGGCGATACGCTGCGTTCCGCGGCCGACCAGGGGGTGCCCCTGGTTGCTGTCACCCTTCTGCACCGCAAGGGTTACTTTCAGCAGCACCTTGATCCGAGCGGGGTGCAGACCGAAGACGTACAGCCGTGGGATCCGGCCGAATTCTGCACTGAAGAGCCGGCGCGGATAACGGTCTCAATCGAAGACCGGGTGGTGACTGTGCGAGCCTGGCGTTATGACCTGGAGGGCCGTTTTGGGCACATTGTGCCGGTTTTTTTGCTTGACACCGACCTGGACGGCAACTCTGGGTGGGATCGTGGCCTGACGGACCATCTGTATGGTGGCGACACCAACTATCGGCTGCAACAGGAGATCGTACTGGGCATGGGCGGGGTGCGCATGGTTCATGCACTGGGCCTGAGCGTGAGCGCTTACCACATGAACGAGGGGCACGCCGCTCTGCTGACGTTGGCCTTGCTGGAGAGCCAGTTGGGTGGAGGACCGCTGGGCGCGGCAACCGAGGCGGACATTGAACAGGTGCGCGGCAAATGTGTTTTCACGACGCACACCCCGGTTCCCGCGGGTCATGACCGCTTCTCCACGGAGCAATCAATCCGCATTCTGGGCGGCGACCGCACGGCGCGGTTGGAAAAGCTGGGCTGCTTCCGGGATGGGCTGCTGAATATGACGCTGCTGGCGCTGCGCTTCTCGCGTTACGCCAACGCCGTGGCCCTCCAGCACGGGAAGATTTCGCGCCAGATGTTTCCGGGGTACACGATTGACACCATCACCAACGGAGTGCACGCGCCTACCTGGATGTCAGCGCCGGTCCAACGGATGCTGGACGAGCACATTCCCGCGTGGCGGCGCGACCACCTGTTTTTGCGCAATGCCGTTCAGCTGCCGGAGACGGAGATTCTGGCCGCGCACGCGCGCGCCAAAGACGAGTTGCTGGCCGAGGTCGCTTCGCGCACTGGGGTTGTGTTGAACGCCAAGGTCCTGACCCTGGGCTTTGCGCGCCGTGCAGCCACTTACAAGCGCGCCAACCTGCTCTTCACCGATCCCGAGCGGCTGCAGAGGATCGCTGCGGCGGCGGGCGGTCTGCAAATCCTCTACGCGGGCAAAGCGCACCCTCAAGATGAACCGGGCAAGGCGCTGATCCATCACGTGATTGAGGAAGCAGGGCGGCTTTCCAATGACGCGCTGCGCATTGTTTACCTGGAAGACTACGCCTGGGATTTGGGCGCCCTGCTCACAGCCGGCGTGGATGTGTGGGTGAATACGCCGCGCCGGCCCTATGAAGCCTCTGGCACGAGTGGGATGAAGGCTGCCCTTAACGGAGTACCCAGTCTTTCGATTCTCGACGGCTGGTGGATCGAGGGCTGCATCGAAGGAGTGACAGGATGGGCGATCGAGGACGGCACCGATGATCAGGAGGAAGCCATCGCCCTCTACAACAAGCTCGAAAGCGCGGTGATTCCTCTGTATCTCGCTCCGCCCGAGCAGTGGGCGCGGCTGATGCGCACCACCATTGCCTTCAACGGTTCCTTCTTCAATACCAACCGCATGATCAAGCAGTACGCCCGCAACGCCTATTACCCGGCGAGTCTAGTGGAGCGGGCCAGGGTGGAAGAAGAAGCCTACGCGGAGTGAGGGACAGGGTTCCGGAATCAACGGCCAATTGTGGGATTGCTCTCGGCGTCCAGCTCTGCGAACATCTCGCTCAACACGACGTGGATCGGGGTTCCGGGCACGGCCAGTTCGCCGGTGCGAATCTCTTCAGGGCTCGATCCGGTAGCGCGCTACACGAGGCGCAGCCCAGAACCGACGATCCAGATATGCTCGATTCCAAACGATCGGTACTCGGCGGCCCCTTCCTGCATTTCGCGCGGGGTGGTTTCGGGAGAGAGGATTCCGATGGCGATCAGCGGCGGTTGAGTGACGTACCGCCCGATTTTTCGCCGGCACGGACGACCAGAACGCCGGATGCGAGAGATCGAATCGTTCGTGCTGAGGTCCGCAGCCTCGGGAAGCCCTAATCTTTCAATCGGCTCGGCGAAGGTTGAACAAGAATGGCAAGTGACCTTGGATGATGGAGTGTTCTTTCTCACCCCAATTCCTCTCCTCGATCCGGCCGTCTTCAAACTCGCGATCGAGACCCCACCTAGTGCGCAGGTAGTCGCGCACGCTCCAAAGTTCTTCCGGGTTGGGCATTGTGGCCTTGCGCCAAATATCTTCCCAACAGCAGGCGACCGCCAGCAATGGCACATTCTCAGTTCCTTCAATTCGAGTGAAGTTGCGGCATATGTTGAGGTGCCCTTAAGTCAGCGCGCTTCCTGCGGCGGTAGCTTTCGCCTGGAGGGAGCAACGGAAGTCGCATGCATGGTTCGTTGGGGCGCGAGGAGGCAGCCAAATGAGTCTGCTCATCAGTCGGAGTGGGCGGCGCCATCTACGAAGTGGCATGCTGGGCGCACTGCCGGCGCAAGTTCTACGAAATTCACGCGGCGCATCCGTCGCCCATCACCACCGAGGCCCACGATC
>JAKABE010000146.1 GCA_021801945.1 Acidobacteriota bacterium | reverse complement strand
GCCGGAGTTGGTGACCACAGTGGTGATCTGGGCTCCGGACTGGCCCTGGACAAAATCGCCGCCCGCTCCGCTGCCGCTGTGGCTCTCGTCCACCGTCACCGCTACCGGATTCTCAGAGAAGTTCAGACACCAGCCGCTTTGCGCGCCTTCGGACTCGGTAGCGGTGGTGGTGTTGAAGAACAGGCTCCAGGTTCCGTTGGGGCTGGTGCCGCCGAAGGTACTGGCGAAGGTGCCGCTGCCGTGCGGCTGCGCATAGGTGAAGGAAGAGGGTGCCTTGTAGAAGCCGCTAGAGCTTGATGTGAACGTGTCAGCGGTGCTCCCGTAGGCTGTGGGCTGATAGGTGCCTGGAGAGTAGCTGTTGGCGGGCACGGTGCCGGAGGCGGAGTCGGCAAAGGTCAAAGTGCCCCACGGACTGGTGGACCCGCCCAGGACGGTGGTGCCATCCCCGGTGTTGGAGAAGAAATCAAGCGCGGCGCCGCTGGGCCCCTTGATCAGCGCTTCGGTCTGGTTGATGCCGGTGTTGAAGGTATAGAAGCCATTGAGCGTGAGCGTGACAGCGCTGACGGTGCCCGGCAAATTGCTGACGAAGATGTTCGATGGATTCGGTTGGAATGGCCCAGTGTTGCCGCTGTTCAGCAGAACCGGACCCGTGTTGCAGGCGTTGATGGAACCGCCGGCGCCGGCGCTGAAGGTGGTGGTGTCGTCAAAGCGCTGCCAGAGACTGCCGGAGCTGGGATTGTCTGCCAGATCGCCGCTGTAGTCGGCGGACATGTCATAGTCGCCTTCGTAGATCTTCTTATACTGATAGTTTCCGCTCAGCACGCCGATATTGACGGAGCTGGAAACCGCGCCGGTTGTGAACGCGGCCTGGCCGTTCGAGGTGTTGAGGTTAACTACATTCGGATTGGTGCCGCTGGTACCGGCTGGAGTGGTGCCATTTTCAAGGTAGGTAACGGTGCCGCCGGTGGTGACTGCGGATCCGCCCACCTTGACGGCCGTGGTGAGGGTCACGGGCTGCTGGGCAATCTGCGGATTGGCGCTCGAACTCAACGTCGTAGTGGTGGAAACACCGGTGTTGAGGGTGAGGGCGATGCACCAGCCGCCGCCGATCGTCTCCGTTTGCGCGTATTTCTGATAGGTGTAGAGGACCCAGTCGCCATTCGCGGGCGCACCGTCGAACATGTTTTCGAACGTATTAGTCACCGGCCCCATATCACCCGGATAGGTCGGGTTGTAACCGTAATTGATCGTCGCCGGAACCTGCGGGATGGAGCTGTCGTAGCCGGGCGCAGCAGCGGTGGGAAAGGTATCGACCGAGGGCGAAGTCTCGTTATCGGTTGGCTCATAATTACCTGCGGCGGGTGCGCTGTTGTCATCCGGATACTGGCCGGCCGAGTCGAAGAAGTCGAGATTGATGCCGCTGGAGGCGCTATCCGACGGATTGAATCCGAAATCGAAGAAATCGAGGTTGTGGGTGCCGTCTGGAGCGACCAGCAGATGCTGGGCAGCAACGACACCGCTCACATTCAGGAGCTCCACTTCGACGTTGGAAACGGTGGTGCCGGCGGGGTAGCCGGAGATATGGACCACCGAGGGGTATGGCTGGCCTTCGCCGATATTACTCAGCGAGATCGGGCCGGTGTTGCACCAGGTGTCAGTTGCCGGGTTCGTGGTGGGATTCTCGACCCACTGATCGATGGTGCTGCTGGTGCTGGAAGTGAATCCCGTACCAGCCGTGTAGCTGGCCACAATCGTGTAGAGACCCTGGGTCGAAAAGGTCGTGGTGCAGGTGGCCGTGCCGCCGACCACCGCTACCGCAGAGCAGCCTGAGATGGTTGAGCCGTTGGCGAAAAATGCGACAGTGCCGTCGGCGACAGTCGTTCCTGGGTTGGTCAGGTCGGAAACATTGGCCTTCAGGGTGACGCTGTTGCTGGTCGATGCGGGATTGGCGGTGGTGCTGGAGACCGAAGTGAAAGTGGTGTCCGAAGCAGCCGCGTTGAAGGTCATGGTGAGCGACCAGCTCGAAACGGTGATGGGATCGTTCGCCCCGTTGATGTCGTCGGTGAGAACGTACAGTGTCCAGGTGCCGTTCGGGTTGGTGTTGCCGAAGACTCTTCCCAGCGTCGCACTTCCGTCGGTTTGCGGAACGGAATCGCCGTTGATATCGGAGGGCAGCGACGAGTAATCGGGACCGAAGGTGCTCAGCCAATAGGAACTGGGCTCCACAGTCGTACTGCCGGTGTGCTGCCAGGCAGATCCCATGGGAGCCGCTGCGGCGCCATCCTGAACGGTGATGGTCACGTCGCTCAGGCCGGAGCCAGAGCCGCCAGAATCGTTGCCATCGACGCTGTCCCCGGTGCCGCCCAGAAGTACCAGTCTCTGGCCTTCGGGCCCAACCAGAACAAAGGAGCTATAGAACACGCTAAAGTTGTTTTCGGTAGCGTTGGCGATACCACTGGAAGTGACGCCATTCAGGGTGACGTTAATGGTCTTTACGGTGCCTGAAGCGCCGCTCACCGAAAGGGTGGACGAGGCCGATGCATTCGGGCCCGCGGCGCTGATCGACCCTCCGCCGCTGTAGGTGGTCTGGGCCTGTGCTTCGTGCGCGCCCGCGCACACCAGCAGCGCCGCTGCAGCCAGTACGGGCAGTAGATGTTCGAGGTGGAGATCACGCGCACAGATGATGAAGAGCGAAATCACGCGGCAAACCATGCAGCGCAAAGGACGAACAACCAAAGCACGCATCACATGCTCCAAAGACCAGAAACGACCAGCGACCGAATTGACTCAGTGGTAACGGAGAGTTCCGATCGCCTCCCGGTGGAACGCACTGGGGGCGTTCGCCCGGTTGGGTGCAGACTGGGAAATGAAGAGCCTGCGAAGGCCAGCACGCAGCTCGCCGGCAAGCGGGGGCAGAACAGTCAAAGCTTCCGATTTCTTCGAATCGGCTTGAGTTTAGCAGCCCGGTTCCGGGGAAGTATCTGGAGGCCCGTCTGCTGCTGGATGCGTTCGGTCAATTGCATCTTGGCTTGCATAAGTAAAAGGGGAAAGCGACCGAGTTCGGAAAGACATAGTCAATCTCGCAGACCGGAGGTAGGGTGTCAATAAAAATCGATGTTCCGAACACTCCCGGCCTTGGCTGAGATGCTTCTGGCGATGATGCATGGGACGTCTTCCAGGCCAACAAGCCTGGAAACGCGCGGTGCTGAACGCCGCTGTGCCGGCACGGTGACCAGGGCTCACCACTGCAAGCCGGGTTCCGAACCCTTTCCCCGAGCACAGGAAGCAGTTGGGACAGAAAGACCCAGAGCAAAGCGCCAGGAGTTCAGACTGAGAACTTGTTGAAGAAGTGCGGTGGCAGCGTGGCCGTAGGAGATCGTTGCGGCCCTTCACCAACACATGGCCCAGATAGCTCAGCTTCGGCTCCTTGCCGTGGCTTTTCCTGTAAAGCCTCGTGGTGGCATCGGTGGCCGAAGCATGCCTCACGTTGCTGCGCTTCTGGCCGTGGAAGTCACCGCTTGAGTCCTCCGGCCGCCATTAGGCTGGAAAGTCTTCTGCGAGGTCCAGGCCCGAATCAGCGTTCCATCTACCGTAAAAAGCTCATCACTGATGCAGGTGTTCGCAGAAGGGTTGACCCCTGCAAAGGCACGGCGCAATCCAAGACGAAATCCGGCGACAGAAAGAGAACCAGCCGCGCCCGCGTTCACCTTGCGCGGGTCCAGGGCAAGTGGTCGAGCCGGGAGAGATTCCCGACCGGATAGGAACTTGAAGCATGAAGCCAGCGAGTGAATCGCGAGAGTCTGGAGACTCCTTCGTCCCCGAAGAGTCCAGCCAGGATTCCTTTACCAGATCCAAGTCTGATGCAGCCAGATACTTCTGGTGCTTCAGGCCCTCTTCCGAGGTGTTCGATTCCGGTATCTGCCTCGATTTTTCATCCATGCACTCTGTTCGCCTCACGACTTCGCTTTGCGTGACAGTCTACTCGGGACACATGGCCGCCATCGGAAGCGAGCATTGAGGCAGTATTGGCGAAAAAATCAAAGCCGAGCGCATCAAGTTTCGCTCGGCTCATCACTGTATGATTCTATTGGTTTGAATGGTGCGCCCGGAGAGATTCGAACTCCCGACCTACTGATTCGTAGTCAGTCGCTCTATCCAGCTGAGCTACGGGCGCACACTGCCCAAAGGCGGGCAGAACCAAAGACAGATTAGCAGGGATGGTTGGGAGGGCGCAATCTGCCGAAGCCGGACAAACGTGATTAGGAAATGAGTTGATCGGCGGCCTTTTTGTGCCGGAGGGCTCTTTCCCAGATGCTGTGAATACGGCTACTTTCCGTGCAGTTCGCTGAGCCAGTCCTGCAAGTGGCCCAGTGCGCGAAGCAGGTTCAGCCGGGCCTCGTCCAGCTTGAGTTGGGCGTCCAGGGCCTCCTCGTACTTCTGTTGTTGATTAATGAGCGCTCTTTGTTCATTCGTGGGGCTCATCTGAGGCTGAGACTTTGCCCCAGGTGAGCCACTTCCGCTGCCCACCTGCAATTGCGACTGCACGCTCTTCAATTCCTGTCCCGCGATCTCTTCATTGAGATTGGCAATCTCAGCCTGGGTGGCGAGCTCACGCAGCTGGGCGGTGAGCGCCGCAATTTGAGCGTTGTTTTGGTCCTGCGCCTGTTCGGCTTCGATCTTGGCGCGCAAAGCGTCGGCCGCCGACGCCCGGGCCCTGGCCCGGTAGGCGGGATTGAAGATGGGCAGATCGATGTTGATGCCTGAGCTGAAGTTGTTGGCGGGCAGGCTGCGCCCGTAATAGCTATTGATGTCGTTCAAGACGGTGGTGTTGCGGTTGTAGATAACTCCGAAGGAAAACTCCGGCATCCATCGCCGTTCCTGATCGCCCCTGGCGGTCACTGCCTTGGATTTCGCCAGCATCCGCGCCGAGTCCAGGCCGGGAGTTGGACGAGGTGGGGCGTTAGCCGCGATGGCCGGAATGGCGGGAATACTCGCGTGATCCGGGGTGATGGATTCGGGCGACAAACCGGTCAACCCGGCGATCTGTTTGGCCAGCGCGGAGGCGCGTGCTTCCAGGTGCTGGCGGTTCAGCTTGAGTTGCGCGGCCGTGAGTTGCGCGTGTAACAAGGTGAGCAGCGGATCGACGCCGGCTTCTGTCCTCTGCCGTTCGATGGCTACCAACCGGCGTGCATCGGCCTCCTGTTGGTGCGCGGCCTTCAATTCCCGATTCACGGTGTCCAGCTCGATAAATGCAGTGGAGGCATCGAGCGCCACCTGCTCGCGCGCGTCTTCAAGGGAGAGTTCCGCCGCCGCCAATCCGGCGCGCGCGGCCTGCATCTGGCGGATCATGGGCATACTGAAAGCCATGGATTGGATGGTTGCGTCGTAAAGCGTCGGCAAGGCGCCGGTAAAGCCAATCTCAGGGAATGCGGGGAGTCCGGAGCCGAAGGAGAGCGAGGGGATAAAGACGTCATGGCTCTCCTCCAACTGTGCGCCGGCCTTTTCCACGTTGGCTTCAGCCAGTTGCACCGAGCTGCTGTTGCGCTGCGCCAGATTGACGATGGTCAACAGCGAAACCTGCGCCGGCGCCAGTGACGGCGCAGCCGCCAGCGCCAGACCGGCAAGGAGGGACGCCCAGAACTTGAACCGGTTGTCGCCGGGGCGGATTAGTGCACACTTTCCGCTAACGGTTGGCATCTCCAATGCCGCATGCTGAGATTCCTTCCTGACGAATGAGCCTCGCGGCGATCGCGGCATCATCCGGCAATGGCCGGAGATCGGGCGAAGGGCGCGGGCGCAAATGCTGCTGGCCTGGTTAGCGCCGGTCAGGCAGCCCGCGCAACTCCCAATACCCTGGCTAGGGGCCGGTCCGCCGATCCCCAACGCCTTTGTAAGCAAACCTCTCACCGCTGAACCTTGATGGGCACGCCCGACTGCAGGGGCTGACCGTTGGTGGTTGTGGTCGCGACCCAGTCGCCCTGTTGAAGGCCTGAAAGAATGGGCACCTGCGTTAAAGTAGGCGTGCCGATGGTTACCGGAGCTCTCTGCAGGCTCCCATTCGTGATCTTGTAGACGTAATATTTACCGTTCTCTGCGTAGAGCGCCTCGCGCGGGACGCTCAAGGCATTCGGCGAGGTTGATGTGGTGACCGCGATGGTGACATTGGTGTCTGGCAGCAGGCCAGCTTCGGGGCTATCGATGGCCACCAGCGCTTCACCCACCGTGCGCGTGCCGTAGATGACAACGTTAGCCGGCATCCGTTCGACGTGGCCCTGCCACACATGGTTGGGCCTTGCGTCCCACCGGATCACAGCCTTTTGTCCCACGGCCAGCCGTCCTAAATCCGGCTCGTCAAAGTAGGCCCGCACGCGCAGATGCTTGAGGTTCGCCATCTCAAGCAGCAATGAGCCCGCCGCAACGAACTGGGTGGGAACGACATCGAGGTTGTATACCGTGCCCCGGATGGGCGCGCGTATGGTCGTTTGTGCCTCCACCTGGCGCGCGGCTGTCAGGCTGGCTTCAGCGCCGGCAACGGCTGCCTCTGCTCTTGCCACCTCATCGGAGGAGTAGCGGCTGCGCGCACTTGTTTCCGCGGCGCTCAAGGTGGTTTGCGCGATCTTAAGCTGCAACCGCGCTTGCGCCACCTCGTCCGGAGAGGCAGCGCCGGTGGAAACCAGTTTGGTCAGCGCATTCAGATTGTGTTGTGCCTGATCAAGCTGCAAGCGATCGGCGGCAATTTCCGCTGCCGCCGCCTGGCGCTCCTGCTGAGTGCCGTTGTGGGTCACCGCATAGAGCGCGGCTTGGGCGGCCCTGAGCGCACTTTCAGCGCTGGCGACATGAGCACGCGCCTGCACGTCATCCAGCACCACCAGCACTTTGCCGGCCGGAACCACGTCGCCGGGCTGCACATAAACGGATTTCACAGTCGTCGAAATGGGGCTGTAGAACTGATAGTTCACCTCTGGTTCAACATGTCCATTGGTATTGACGGTGACCACCAGGGTTTGGCGCTCGGCCTGGGCAGCGCGTATAGGCAAGTGTTGGCGCAATAGATATCGCGCCGTGAAGAACACGCCGACAATCACCGCCGCCGCAACCAACCATCGCCAGGGTCGGCGCGCTCGCTCTCTTCCTTCAGCCATTCACCTAACCAGGGTCAGTATATAAGACTCGAAGAGAAGCGTTTAAGACGCGGGAAAATACATGGTATGCCTTGGCGGGGTGGGGCCCTCCGGCCCGTACAATACGCCTATGACGCCGAAACCCCGCTACACGGAAGAGCACGCCAAGGCCGGACTCGACTATCCCTTTCCCGCCATTGAAACCTGGCCCAACCAGTTTCCCGGCTACGAGATCCGGATCGACGATCCGGAGTTGACTTCGGTGTGTCCCAGGACCGGGCTGCCGGACTTCGGCGTGCTCACTATCCGCTACATGCCGCGTGCTCGCTGCCTGGAGTTGAAGTCGCTGAAAGAGTACCTGTTCAGTTACCGGAACTTGGGCATTTTTCAGGAGAACATCGTGAATCAGGTTCTGGAGGACGTGGTGAGGGCGTGTCATCCTGTGTGGGCCGTGGTGCGGGGCGAGTTTCGTCCTCGCGG
>JAKABE010000145.1 GCA_021801945.1 Acidobacteriota bacterium | reverse complement strand
GTTGCCGTGCCCGGCCCCATGGCCGCCTCGTGCTGGGCGCGCACGTTGGCGTCCAGGTCCACGGGAATCCCAGCTGGCTCGATCACTGGTGCGTTGTAGCGATAATCGAGATCGCGCGTGAGCCGGAAAACCACCGGCAGCGAGGCCAGAAGGACCACGAACGCAAACCAACTGCCATCCAGCCCGTATCCCCCGCCGGTGAGCCACAGGGGGCCCAGCGGTACGCCTTCGACCACCGGTGAATGAACGCTGACACCGCTGATCGTGAGCCCGAAGATCAAGGCGCGGCTTGCCTTCCAGCCAAAATTGATGCCCCAGCTTACCCAGAGAGCCTTGGTGCGCAGATAGACCGCCGAGAGCACCAGTCCCAGCGCCACCGCAACGGCAAAGCTGGCTCTGCTGGCGCCGGGCAAAAACGATTGCGCAATCGCATAGAACGCGGCGAAACCGAATGAGCCCCAAACCGGTCCCACAGCCTGCACAAAGCGCTGAAAGCCGTAACCGCGGAAGGCAATCTCTTCAGCCATGACCGCCATTACAAAGAACGCCGTATCGGCTACCAGCCAGCCCCAGTCAGACGGCGCGACGGAAATGGAGACAACAATGCCGCCAATCAGCGCCATAGGCAGCACGCACACCGCCGCGATGCCCCACCCCGTCGCCATCCCCAGTGCTGCCTCGCCTTGCCAGCCCTTGCGCCTCGGTAGTCCCTGCTCGCTTAAAGGGTCCCTCTGGCGGTTCATCCAGAATCCCATGGCTGCATAGCCCAACAGCAGCAGGAAGACCAGGATCACCTGTTGGGCCAGCGGCGACCATTGGTCGCTGGTCAAACTGTGCGCGCTTCCCCGCGCCACCGCCCCCATCAAAAGGAAATAGAGGATGGCGAAGATAAACTGCGCGTAGGCACGCAACCGTCCTTCGGGCGTAGCGGGCGTGTTCATGCGCAATCTTCCTTTGCGGTCCCGCCGCTTGGGACGCAAAAAAGTTCCCCCGCATTCCTCCGAGGATTTGAGCTATATCTCAACATTTCAATCCAAGTGCCGGCCCGTGTGTGGCGCCGGAGTTAGCCCTCAGTGTAGAACTGCGCAATATTGCGAAACTTCCTCTGGCGCGCGGCCACGAGGTCCTCGATGGGCATTGCCTTGAGCTCGGCCAAATGCTTTTTCAGCACGCTGCCCAGCAATCCTGTGCCCGCTTCCGGGTCAGTGTGAATGCCATCCCCCGGCTCGGGAATAATCTCGTCCACGCAGCCAAGAGCTGCAACCTCCGGCGCGGAGATGCGCATGGCCTCGGCGGCCAACTGCTTGTGCGCCGCATCGCGCCACATGATAGCCGCGCAGGATTCGGGGGTAATGACAAAATAAAGCGCATTTTCGAGGATGAGCACGCGGTCGGAGACGGCCAGCGCCAAAGCCCCGCCCGATCCGCCCTCGCCGCTGATGACCGAGATCGTGGGCACGCGCAGCCGCGCCATCTCGCGCAGGTTTCGGGCGATGGCCTCGGCCTGCCCGCGCTCCTCGGCGCCCAGGCCGGGATACGCGCCGGGCAGATCAATGAAACTGATGACCGGCCGGCCGAACTTCTCGGCGATCTTCATCACGCGCAGCGCCTTACGGTATCCCTCGGGGTTCGGCATTCCGAAGTTGCGCCGCACGCGTTCTTTGGTGCTTCCGCCCTTGCGGTTGCCGATGACCATGACTTCGTCCGAGTCCAGCCGCGCCATCCCGCAGGCCACGGCTTCGTCGTCGCCAAAGGCACGATCCCCGTGAATCTCGCTGAAATCGGTAAAGATCCGGTTGATGAAGTCCATGGGATACGGCCGCTGCGGATGCCGCGCGCGCTCGATTCTACTCCATGCCGGAGAAACTGCCTGCGCCTCGATGGAAATCCCTGTTTCCTGTTCGCTCATCGATACCTGACGCCGCGCGGCTGCTCCCGCCGGCCCTCCACAAGATTCTACGGGGCGGCGGCGCTTGGGACAAATGCAAAGATGGATTTGAGCCAGGGCCGTTGTATTTGGATTTGGAACAATGAAGAGCGGGGTAACGTGCTCTTCTAGCGCGGACTGCCAGCCTGAACGGCCCGCTGCTCCGCCAATCGGCTTACCACCTCGTTCTGTTTTTCCATCTCCTGCACCGCGAAGCCCTTTTCCGCCAGCGCACCCGTCGGGCAGACCTGCACGCATTTGCCGCAACTGGTGCAGTTGCTCGCCTGGCCCCAGTCGTCCCTGAGATCGCTGACGATGCGCGAGAAGATGCCGCGCGAGGCCACCTCCCAGACGCTGGCTCCCTCCACCTCTGCGCACACTCGCACGCAGCGCGTGCACAGGATGCAGCGATTGTGGTCGAGGACGAAGCGCGGGTGCGTCATATCCACCGGCAGGCGCGGGCTGTTGTAGGCGTAGCGCACGTGGGTCACACCCAGCGACTGCGCCAGCGATTGCAGTTCGCAATGGCCGTTCGAAACGCAGGAGGAGCAGATGTGGTTGCGCTCCACCAGTAGCATTTCCACAGCCATGCGCCGGTAGAGCGACAGCTTTGCCGAAGAGGTACTGATCGACATCCCGTCCTGGATGGGGGTAGTGCAGGCCGGCAGCAGCCGGTCTGTGCCCGCCAGCTCCACCATGCACATGCGGCAGGCGCCCACGGCGCTTAGGCCCTTGAGATAGCAGAGCGTGGGAATCTGTTTTCCATTGGCGCGGGCCGCCTCCAGGATGGTCTCGCCCTCATGCGCGGTCACCAGTTCGCCGTCGATCCGGACAGAAATCGTTTTGTTCGCCAAGGGGTTGCTCCTTTTTCGTCCGCTGGTCCTCAACGGGTGTTTGCGGTGGTTCTCAGATCGCAGCGGAGGCAACGGCCGCATTCTTCCAGGGCTTCTTGAGGACTCAGGCTGGTGATTACCTCCTGCTGCGAATGAACTCTGTCGGCTGCGGGCAGAGCTTGGGCCTTGCGCCGGTGGCTCAGGCTAGGTTCCGCGGGCGCCTGATGGCTGTAGTCCATGCGGGAGAAAAGCTGATCCCAGCGTTCCTCGCCCATCAGGCGCTCGTCGATCTTGCGCGCCGCCTGCTTGCCGCCGCTCATGGCGTTGGAGGTATTCGATGGACCGGTGATCAGGTCTCCGCCCGCGTAGAAGCCGGGGCGGCTGGTCTCGAAGGTAGAGCGGTCCACGGCGATCCTGCCCTCATCTTTGAGGGTCAGGCCGGAGGCGCGGCAGAAGTCCCAGTCCGAGGCCCCGCCCACGGCCAGGATCACGCTGTCGCATTCGAAGCGCTGCACCTCGTCGGTCAGAATCGGCCTCCGGCGCCCCGATTTGTCGTACTCGCCCAGCCGCGTCTTCACCGCCTCGATGGCCTTTACATTTCCCTGGCCATCGCCCAGGATACGATGCGGCGCGGCCAGGAAGACAAAGCGCACGCCCTCTTCCTCGGCCGCCTGAATCTCTTCCTCGATCGCGGTCATGTCGTTGCGTTCGCGGCGGTAGAGGATAGTGACCGCGGCGCCCATGCGCAGCGCTGTCCGCGCCGAGTCCACCGCCATGTCGTCGCCGCCGATCACCACGACCTTCGAGCCCGCCGACGCCTTTTCCTGGTTGGCCGCCGACTCCAGAAACGGCAGCGCCGGATACACACCCTTCAACTCCGTCCCCGGAAGATAGAGCCACGACTTCTTCCTGGTTCCGATGGAAAGAAAGACCGCATCGAAGCGGCTGGCCAGTTCGTTGAGCGGCAGGTCGAGCCCCACGCGGGTGTTGAAGACCATCTTCACGCCCATCCTCTCGATCAGGTCCAATTCGCGCCGCAGAACGGCCTTGGGCAGACGGTACTCGGGAATGGCGAAGCGCAACATACCGCCTGCCTCGCTGCGCTCTTCAAAGATGGTGACGCTGTGTCCGAGCATGGCCAGATAGAAAGCCGCCGTCAGGCCCGCGGGGCCTGAGCCAGCCACGGCCACGCTGAGCCCCGTCGGCTCCAGCTTCCGCGCCGCCATGCGCTGCACGATGGGCTCGAAGCGGTCGGAGAGATAGATCGAGTCCGCGATGCAGCGATGCACGTCGCGCACGTTGATGGCCTCGTCGAAGAACTGCCTGCGGCAGCGATGATCGCAAGGGTGCTCGCAGACGCGCCCGGTGGAAGCGGGCAGGGGATTGTCGAGGAGCACGGACTCGAAGGCGTCTTCCAGACGCCCCTCCCGGTAAAGCGTAAGGAAGCGGGGAATGTTCATCCGCAACGGGCAACTGCTCTCGCAGAGCGCCACGGCCAGCTCCTGACAGACGCCGGCGCGGCAGTGCTTGGCCAGAATGTGGTCCTCATACTCCTCGCGGAAGTGGCGCATGGTGGTGAGAACGGCGTTGGGCGCAGCTTGTCCCAGGCCGCACAGTGAGCATTCGCGGATCATCCGCGCCAGCTCATCGAGCAAGCCTAGATCCTCGAGCGTGCCGTGCCCTTGGGTGATTGCATTCAGGATGCGCAGCGCCTTGTTCAATCCCACCCGGCAGGGCACGCACTTGCCGCAGGACTCGGAGTGCGTGAACTCGATGAAGTAGCGGGCCACGTCCACCATGCAGTTGTCTTCGTCCATCACCACCATGCCGCCCGAGCCCATGATGGAGCCGATCTGCGCCAGGTTCTCGTAGTCCACCGGCGTATCCAACATCTCCGCTGGAATGCAGCCGCCCGACGGCCCGCCGGTCTGCACGGCCTTCACCCGGGCGCCCGCGATGACACCTCCTCCGATGTCGTAGATGAAGCTCTTTAGCGGCGTGCCCAGAGGCATCTCCACCAACCCCGTGTTTTGAATCTTGCCCACCAGCGAAAAGACCTTCGTTCCAGAGCTCTTTGCGCTGCCCGTCTCAGTGAACCAGGCCGCGCCCCGGGTGACGATGGGCGCGATGTTGTACCAGGTTTCCACGTTGTTGATGTTGGTCGGCCGGCCCCACAAGCCCTTCTGCGCCGGGTACGGAGGCCGTGGATGAGGCCGCCCGGCCATGCCTTCCAACGAAGCGATCAGGGCCGTTTCCTCGCCGCAGACAAAGGCTCCGGCTCCCTGCACCAACTCAATGTCGAAGTTGAAGCCCCGATCCAGAATATTGGCGCCCAACAGGCCGTATTCGCGCGCCTGCTCGATGGCGCGCATGAGGCGCCGTACCGCCAGCGAATAATCGGCGCGCACGTAGATGATGCCCTCGCTTGCCTGCGTCACGTAGCCGCCGATGATCATGCCCTCCAGCAACGCATGAGGGTCGCCCTCGATCTCGTTGCGGTTCATGTAAGCGCCGGGATCGCCTTCGTCGGCGTTGCAGATCATGTACTTGGCATCCGCCTTGGCCTTGGCCAGAAAGTCCCATTTGTTGCCGGTAAGGAATCCCGCTCCGCCTCGGCCGCGCAGACGCGAGGTCTTGACCTGCTCGATCACGCTCTCCGGCCGCCCGTCGATGAGCACCTTGTAGAGGGCCTGATAGCCGCCGACCGCGATGTACTCCTCGATGTCCTCGGGATTGATGAGGCCGCAGTTGCGCAGCACGATCTTCTTCTGCCCGTTGAAGAAGGGAATTGCGTTCCAGGGCGCGATCTCCGGGTAGCCCTGGCCGTACTTGACGTGCGCCGTGATGTGGTCCCATTCCTCGATCTTGCAGTAGGGCAGATCGGCGGGCAGGCTACGGGTGGATACGCTCTCGAGAATGCGCACTGCATCATTGGCCTGCACGCGCCGCAGCACGACCAGCGGATTGCCTGGAAGCCGGATGCTCACCAGCGGCTCCTGAAAACAGGCTCCGAAGCAGCCCACGCCGCTCAGCAGCACTTCCAGCCCGCTGCGCTGGATGGCCTGATTCAAGGCGTGATAGACCTCTTCGGCGCCGTTGCCGCGCCCGCAGGTTCCCATCCCGACCGTAATGCGGGGGATGGCCGACATGAGCTTGGCAAACCCGGCCTCACGGACCGCGTTAAAAGCACCGATGTCCAGGATTCGGGGCATCACTTCCTCCTCTGAATCAGCGCTTTGACCTCCCCTTGCAACGTACGCTCGTTTACATGGCTCAGAATGTGGTGGTTCACTTCGACGACCGGCGCCAGCGCGCACTGGCCGAAGCAGGCCACCGTGCGGATTGTGAAGCGGCGGTCGCCGGTGGTCAACGCCAGCTTGTCCGCCTCACTGGTCTCGCTCAGGTCGTATCCGCCCAGACCGAGATCGAGGCAGAGCTTCTCGAGCAGGTCGCGGGAGCCGCGCGTGTGGCAGGCGGTTCCGCGGCAGACGCAGATCGCGTTCTCCCCTTGGGGAACCAGGCTGAAGAGGGAATAGAAGGTCGCCGCGCTGTAGATCCTGGCCGGAGGAATCCCGGTCTTCTGCGCGATATAGCGCAGCGACTCCATGGAAAGGAATTTGTGGGGATTGGCGGCTTGAACCGCCTCCAGGATGCCCAGCAGGGCGCCGGGCCGGCCTTCGTGCTCCGCGATCGCCTGGTCGATCAGCAACCTTTCATACGCATGAATCGTTCCATCCGCGGCACCCGGCATGTTGCCTCCCTTTCGGAAGCGGCGCGGCGGTCCAACGTCGCCGCCACGCCGCCTCCCGGCAAGCTAGGGAGCTGGCGCAGTCACGATTTCCTAGGCGGTGGTAACCTCCGCCTGTTCCCGCTCCTCGGCAATCGCCTTGAACATGGCTTCGTTATCGGCGAACTTGAATGCGCTTACCTTGCGCGCCGCCGCTTCGCGTTCCTCTACGCGGGCCAGCACAGCCAGATCGTCCTTGGTGACCGGACGCATTCCTTTTTTCTGCAGCCGGGTCAGGATTTCTCCCGCGCTCATGGTGTTGCTCTCCGGCGCATTCTTCAGGAATTCAATGGCCTCATCCGCGCCCACTTCTCCGTCGTGGCGCGCAATGCCCACCAGGCCTGTGCTTGCCCGCCGCGCCCAACCCACACCGAAGCGGCCGGCCAGCGGCTGATTGGTCTCCGGGTTCCAAACCTGGAAATGCGGCTTTTCATCTGACTCCGGCCCAGGCTCTACAGCATACCCGTGCGGTCCCATCGGCAGGCCGATGTTGGGATCCTGCTTATCGCCGATGGCAAAGACCAGCGTGTCCGCTTCAATGATCGCCCGCTCCTTGGTTGCTACGGCTTTCGTGCTGCCATCCTCCCGCAACACGAGGTCGTTCTCAGCCACTTCAATCCGAACCAGCCTGCCATGCTCATCTTTCAAAATGGCCGTCGGTGAGGTGAGGAAGCGGAAGGTGAGCCGCGGCGAGGCGAATGCAAAATCAGGATTCTTCAAGCGGCGGAAGTGATCCTCGAAGAGCTTCTCCGGCGAGACGTCCTGGTTGCAGCGGGCGCACCGCTCCTTCACGCGCGCCAGTTCGGCTGTCAGCGCGTCGCGCGCAATGTGCTTGTCGACGTACTGAATCTCCTTCTCGTCGAACTTAGCTTCCATAGGCCCACGGCGGGCGAGCACAACCACTTCTTCAAGCTGCCGGTAGGGGCTGTCTTCCAGCAGCCAGTGGGCGATGTCGATGGCCACGTTGCCCATGCCGATGATGGCGGCCCGCTTGCCCGTCGAGAAATCCATGTCGGCGTAGGGTGGTAGCCGGTTGTAGTGGTATACAAAATCCTTGGCTGCATAGACGCCCTTCGCATCTTCGCCGGGC
>JAKABE010000144.1 GCA_021801945.1 Acidobacteriota bacterium | reverse complement strand
GCGTTCGGAATCTCCTCCCCTTGGAAAGTAGTTCCGCGACTTGCGGCGAGCTGCACCCGCTGCGGCCTGTCGGCCTCTCCCTCAGGAGATGCCAGCTTCCAGCGAGAATCGGACACGCAAATTTGCGGAACGGATCTGGTGTTCAAAATCGGTGTGTACCGTTAGGATTCTAACAAACCGGGCGCGACAGAACCGTGTGGCAGTGGTCACATATCCAGTCCGTGCGAAGCCGGCGCACGGGTAACTTATTTGATTCGTGCCGGTAGAGGAACCTCACTGCCGGTGCAACGTGCTGCGCACCACGCTGCGGCGCTAGTCTAGCGTTGGGTAGGTAGGCGCACGGCGCTTTCGCAGAGGAAGCTGCGTGCACAACCTTCACTCCGCGGCCGGGTCTAACTCTCAGGGGGAGGGAGTAGGGTTCGCGAAAAAGGAGATGAGGATGAACCGCTCCATCTTTGTATGTGCCCTCATGCTTGCTAGCTCCGCCTTTCTGGGCGCACAGCAGACGAGCCAGTCGAACCCATATGCAGGGATTTCGCATCCCCCGGCGAACGACACGATCGTCGATATGGCATTGCCCGCGCCCACGCCAGCGCGTAAACCCTCGCCGGAAAAACTGGCAACGGCCCAGCCTGCCCGGACTGCGCAAAGCCTGCAGCAGGCGGTTCCGGCCGTCCGCCAAGCGGCGCCCCAGGCCGCAGCGGCCCATCTTCCGCTGAACTATCCCGGCCCGGAGCCGGGTGACGGCACGGACTACGGCATGGTGCTGGTCGCCCCCGATGCCGCCAGTGCCTCTTCACAAACTACGCAACCGGCCGAACCTAGCTTGAACACGAGCTCCTACGCCAACAATCCTGACGGCGACATCGTGCATCCAGCGCCGCTGCCGCCTGGTGAACTGAGCGAGGGAACCAACATTTACGTGCGCCTGTTGCAGAGTCTTTCCACCGGGTACGACCGGGAGGGCGACGCATTCCGCACGGAGGTCATCTCCGACGTAACGCACGACGGGCAGGTTCTCATCCCCGCTGGGTCGGAGATTGACGGCACAGTAGAGCGGGTTTCTCTGGGCCATTTTGCCGGTCGCGGCTCCATACGATTGAGGCCGGAAACGATAACTTTGCCGGACGGCTCGCGCTACCAACTCTTTGCGCAGGTCTTTGAAACAGCGGGTTCCAGCACCTACGTAAATGGCGAAGGTACGATCTTTCCCATCTCGCGGGTCAAGAAGGACGGCATCGAATACGGCGCCATGGCGGGCGGAGGTGCAGTTGTGGGAGCGGTTGTGGCCGGGCCGGTCGGCGCCTTGGCCGGCACCGTGGCAGGCGCTAGCGCCGTCACCGCACATTTGCTGCTGGACCATCCGCAGCCCTCGCTGGAAACGGGCACAATGCTTGTCTTTTCGCTGACCCAGCCGCTCAGTATGGTTCCCGCCGGGTCTGCCGGAAACTAGAGAATCCGGTTTCCAATTGACTTTTGAAGTCATCAACTCCGGCAGCGAAGTTGGCTACGCTGCCCTCGCGCTCAACACCCAAGCCTTCGGCTGCCCATCCAAATTGCGCACGATTAGACGATCGATCCTGGCCGTTTTGTGATGCGCGGAAGGCAGCCCAGCGTAAAGGCGCCGCTCAACGCAGACCGGGCGCACAAATAGCGCAGCCAATGATTCCGGTGCAGCCGGCGGCGCCTCGCATTGCCCGCCGGCTCAGGCGCGCGGATCGGCTGCCTTTTCCTTCCGCGCATAGGCTTACTCGCAATTCGTACTTTTCTTGTCTATTGAGATTGGGCTATATTGTTCCGATACTGGACCGCAGGTCGCTTGACGCCGAGGGTGAACCAGCAATCCCTGGCGGTTTCTACGGAACGCTCATGAGGATGCCGGTGGTCGGACCCGGGCAGGCCGGCAAGGGTTGGTGCCATAACGCTACACACTGCATCGCCCAGCCAGGAATATGGCTGCCGCCAGATGCCAGGAGGAACGGATGAAGATTACCGACACGATTGGACTGGTACTGAAGAACAAAACCCAAAACAGAATTCTGTCCATCGCGCCCGAGCAATCGGTCTACGAGGCCATTCAAAGGATGGCCGAGCATGACGTGGGCGCTTTGCTAGTTCTCTCCGGCCAACGCCTGGTGGGCATCCTCTCCGAGCGCGACTACGCGCGCAAAGGCATCTTGATGGGCCACCCTTCGCAGGAAACCAAGGTCCACCAGATCATGACTTCCCCGGTGGTCTTTGTCACCCCTCAGCGCACCGTGGATGAGTGCATGTCGATGATGACCGAACACCATGTTCGCCATCTCCCCGTGCTGGAGGGAGACACCGTTGTAGGCGTGATCTCCATCGGCGACCTGGTAAAGTGGGTGATCTCCGGTCAGGCGCATGCCATTCAGGCGTTGGAGGGGTACATCACGGGAACCTATCCCGCCTGACCGCGCCGGCGCTGCCGCGGCAGTTCTTCGGTGATAGGATCGCGCATATGGTCAACGAGCCATCCAGCCTGCGTGAGGCCTGCGCGGATGCCGCACCGAACTCTTGTGCTCCTTCCGCTCGGCACTCCGGGTCCGAGGCTACGCCGCTTTGTTTCACCAGCGCCGTGCGGATGGCTCAACTCATCCGCGACAAAGAGCTGTCAGCGCGCGAGGCGCTGGCCGCGCACATCACGCAGATTGACCGCGTGAATCCCAAAGTCAACGCCGTTGTGACCCTGGCGTTGGAGATGGCGGTCGAAGCCGCCGCTCGCGCCGACGAGATGCAG
This sequence comes from Acidobacteriota bacterium, assembly GCA_021801945.1. The sequence goes on along the minus strand of JAKABE010000144.1, from coordinate 4,911 downwards.
GCACGCAACGAAACGCTGGGGCCGCTCCATGGGTTGCCCGTTGCGCACAAAGACCTGCTTGAGACGCGCAGCATCCGTACCACCTTCGGATCGCCGCTCTTCCGGGATTACCTGCCCGCCGAAAACGATCTCCTCGTGGAGCGAATGCAGCGCGCAGGCGCTATCGTGATTGGCAAGACAAACACGCCCGAATTCGGGGCCGGGTCGCAGACGTTTAACACCCTCTTCGGGGCTACCCGCAACCCCTACGACTTAACCAAGACCTGCGGCGGATCGTCCGGCGGCTCGGCCGTCGCGTTGGCCTGCGGCATGGCTCCGCTCGCCACCGGCACCGATGTCGGCGGATCACTGCGCAATCCCGCGGCTTTCTGCAACGTGGTCGGTTTCAGGCCCTCGATCGGCCGCGTGCCCGATCCCAAAGCACCGCTGGCATGGTCCACGCTCAACGTCTCAGGCTGCATGGCTCGCTCCGCGGAAGACCTGGCCCTCGGCCTGAGCGCGATCGCCGGGCCCGATGCACGCGATCCGCTCGCGCTCAACGAACAGGGAGAACTTTTCGCCCGTCCCCTGGAACGCAGCTTCAAAGGCGTGCGGATTGCCTGGTTCGGTGACCTCGGCGGCGTGCCTTTCGATGCGCGGATGCGCACGGTGGTCGATCGGCATCGCGCCACGTTCGCCGCGCTGGGTTGTATCGTGGAGCAGGATGAACCGGATTTTTCCCCCGCTGAAATCTCCTTCCGTATCCTGCGCGCATGGGTAGCGGCCACCAGGCATAGCGCGCTCTATGCCCAACACCCTAACACCTTCAAGGACACGTTGCGCGAGGAGATCGAGCGTGGCCTGCGGCTCACCGGCGCCGACCTTGCGCGCGCCGAGGCCGCGCACACGCAACTCTGGCGGCGGTTCCAGGAATTTATTGCGCGCTACGAATACTTCATTCTGCCCACCGTACAAACGCCGCCGTTCGATCTTTCCATCCCCTATCCCGCGGAGATCGAGGGCGTTCGATTCACAAACTACATTGACTGGATGAAATCCTGCTGGTACATCTCAGCCACAGGCAATCCAGCGGTTTCTGTGCCCGCCGGGTTCACGCCAGAAGGACTGCCCGTGGGCCTCCAGATCGTAGGCCGTGACAAGCAGGACTTCAGCGTTCTCCAACTCGCACACGCCTTTGAAGAGGTGACCGGCTATGGGCAGACGCGGCCCGCTATCGCATTGGGAGTACAACCCCTACGGAGCAAGAGTTGAAGGAGCGCCGCTGAATCTCACGCCAAGCGCGCAAAAGCCTGCTCGACCTGCGCGGGGATCGCGGAGGGCGGTTCGTAAAGGCTGTAGTTGATCTCGAGGACGGTGGCCGGAGGAACCGCGAGCGCCTGGAGCGCAGGGGCCGTGGCAGCCCAATCAATGGAGCCCGCGCCGGGCCACAGGTGCTCGTCCTTGACGCCGTAGTTATCGTGAACGTGGACGGAGACGATGCGGCTGCTCAGGGTGGCGATCGCCGCGGCCACACCAACCGTAATGTGTGCATGCCCCAGGTCCAGGCAGACGCCTACGTTGTCCAGGTGGCCCATCGCCAGGATGAGCATCAGGTGCTCGGGAGTGGTGGGCTCGCTCAGCAGGTTCTCCACCAGAAGCTTGACTCCCAGGGGCCGGGCAAAGACGCCGAGGTGTTCGAGAGCGGTAAGCGCATTCTCGATGGTGCGCGGAGACCACGTGTCCGCCTGTTCGCCCAAGTGCACAACGAGGTTTTGCAGCGGGATTTGTTCGGCGGCTTCCAGAGCGCGCTTGATCTCGTCCATTGCATTCACCCGGCGGGATTTCTCGGGGTGTAACAGGTTCACCGCCGGCGCGCCGGCGCGGCCCATCTCGCGGTCGGGGAAGAGCGGGGCATGCATTGAAAATGCCTCCAGCGGGTTGGAACGAAACCACTCCGCCAGCTCGACAATGTGCTCGCGGCAGGTGTAGTCGAAGTGCTGACGGGCGGCAAAGATTTCCACCGCCTGTGCGCCCGAGTGGCCGGCAAGTTCCAGCAAGCCGGGGTGAAGGCGATGATTCAGGAAAAGATGAGTTGACAGGACCCGCAGCATAGCCAAGTGTTGCCTCACGCCCTATAGGTTCTGAAATGTCATGGCGCTACTGACATTGTCACATTTTTGCCGGGTGTCTTGTCGCCCGCCGCGCAACAATGCGCATCCCTTCGCATAGATGCCCCTGAGGCTGGGGATTGAGCGAACAATCCGTAGCCGTCCCGCAGCAGTGAAATCGCTCATTCCGCGGGCAGCAATCTCTGCTGCAGATCTTCCAGCGTGTGCCCCTTGGTTTCCGGATAGATGAGGGCGACCACCATCAACTGCAAAAGCGTCGCAGCAGCAAAAAAGGCAAAGGGCGTGCCCTGTCCTAACTTGAGCGCCAGGATTGGAAAGACAAAAGAGATGATCGTATTGGTGGTCCAGTGACTCGCGCTGCCCACACCCTGGCCTTTGGAGCGAACGGGGGTAGGAAAGATCTCGCTGATGTAAACCCAGATGACCGCGCCCTGCGACACCGAGAAAAAGGCGACAAAGGTCACCAACAGGCCCAGCAAGGCAGATTGATGGCTGTGGGTATGGAAGATCCATGCCACGCCGGCCAGGCAGGCCGACGTGCCCACAGCGCCCACCAGCAGCAGGCTCTTGCGGCCAAAGTGGTCGATCACGGCCATGCCAACCAAAGTGAAGAGCAAATTGGCGGCTCCGATCACAACCGCCTCCAAGTCACCGGAGAGTTGGCTGAATCCGGCGGCGGCAAAGATGTCATGAATGTAATAGAAGATGGCGTTGATGCCGCTCAATTGATTGAAAGCTCCGATGGTGATGGCCAAGAAGAGCGGATAGCGGTACTTCCACTGCAAAATGGGCTCGTGCGCGGCGGCGTTCTCTGCTTGCAGGGCCGACTGGATTTCGGACAGTTCCGCCTGAGGGTCGGCAGCGCCCATCTCGATGAGCACCGCCAGCGCTTCCCTGGTCTGGTGGCGCGAAGCCAGCCAGCGTGGCGAGTGCGGAATACGGAACAAGAAAACAAAAAGCAGGAGCGCCGGCGCCGAAGCAACCGCTACCATCACGCGCCATTCGATTGCGCCCAGATGGGCGAGCCGAACCAGATAGTCTGAGGTGTAGCCGAGCAGAATCCCGCTCACCACGTTGATTTGAAAGGCGCCCACCAGACGCCCGCGCCACTTGGCGGGAGAAAGCTCTGCGATGTAGACAGGCCCCAGCACCGACGCCGAACCCAGCCCGATTCCGCTCAACAAGCGCGCCGCGAGCAGCATGGGCCAACTGACGGAAAGCGCGGCGGCCCATGCTACCACAAAGTAAAGAACGGCAGCATAACGCAGCCCGTCACGCGCGCCCAGCCTTTGCCCGATGACCCCGCCCACGAAGCAACCGACCACGGTGCCGATGGGGCCGATGGCAACTGTAAAGCCCTGGCCGCGGCTGCCCAGCGCAAATGCCCGTACCACCGAATCAATGATGCCGGCCACTACCGCAATATCGAATCCGAAGATCAGCCCGCCGAGGGCGCCTGTGAATGTCGCCTGAATCAGTTTTGAGTTGGGACGCATGCTTTGGCGTTTCCGGACTGGGAACCATACTACAGACCAGCCGTGGGACCGGCAAATCGGGAGGCAGAATCTCCGGACCCAAGTCCTTGGCCATCAATTATGCCCTCATCTGACTGGGGACTGGAGAGCGATTGTCGCCGGCTTTTTGCCCCACAGTGACGAAAGTCGCTGCCTCATGCAAATCGATTCCCTACCCTCGAACCATCAGGAGGATTTCACCATGATCGCTTCCACGTCCACGCTCCGCACGATCGCTCTGGAGAACCCCGCCACCATACGCCTGTTTGAGCAGCTCCATCTGGATTATTGTTGCGGGGGTAACCGGCCTCTGGCAGAGGTTTGCGCTGAGAAAGGGATCGCCGTGGAGGCGCTGCTGGATGCGCTTGCCAAAGCCGACAACAATTATGGCGGCGAGCCTGACCTGGCCCTGGCCGCGCCCACAGATCTGATCCAGCATATTGTTCAGACCCATCACGCATATATCCGCAACGAGTTGCCTCGGCTGCAAGCCATGTCCGAGCGGGTAGCGGCCAAGCACGGAAAGGCCCATCCCGAAACCATCTTCATCGATGGCCACCTGCGCCAACTTGCCGAAGAACTTCTCTTACACCTGAACAAGGAAGAGCAGATTTTGTTTCCCTACATCATCGGCCTAGAACGGAGCCACAGTGAAAACGCCTCCGCTCCCAACGCCTGCTTTGGCTCTGTCCAATTTCCCATTCAAGCCATGATGCACGAGCACGCGGAGGCCGGGACGTTAATGGAGGAGATGCGCTCGGCAGCCGGGGACTACACACCGCCCGCCGATGCCTGCCCCACGTTCGTCGGCCTCTATCATGGCCTCGATGCCTTCGAGCAGGACCTGCACCGGCATGTACATCTTGAAAACAACGTGCTCTTTCCAGCCGCAATGGAATTGGAGAAGGAAATGCCGGCTGTTCGGTAACCATGACGGGCCCGCTGATTCCTGACCGGGCATTTTCCAGTGGATCGCGCGCGCAAACTCAGGATGCCCGGTGTGCTCGTTCGCGGCCCGTGGGCGCGTTGCCCGGCAGCACCGCCAGCACCCGGCAGCGGTGCTTACCCGCCGCGCTCCACGCCAGCGGCATCTCGCTGTCCATATAGGCGCAATCGCCGGTTTCCAGCACCTCGCGCTCCCCTCCTGCGTCCAGCCTCAGACGCCCTTCGAGCACATAAACCAAGCCATTGGCCTCGCGATAGGATTCCATCGCAATGGCTGGCCCTCCAGGCGGGAATTCAATCATCTGCACCACCAGGCGCGCGCCTTCTCCGGCAATGTTCAGTGG
>JAKABE010000143.1 GCA_021801945.1 Acidobacteriota bacterium | reverse complement strand
GCGGCACACCTCGGCCACTTCTTCGGAGTCCGTGGCCACAATCACCGGGTCCATGCGGCCGCTGGACTGGGCCGCGCGCCACACCCACTCCACCATGGGCCGGCCGGCGATGGGGCGCAGCACCTTGCGGCTGAGGCGCGTGGAAGCCAGCCGCGCCGGAATCACCCCGGCAATCCGTACTCTGCTCATGCAGCCGAGTTTACAGGACAGCCGGCGAGGTTGAGGACTCACATTCAATCCTTTGCAACCGAGGTTCCGGGGTTTGACCTCAGCCTCTGCCGCCCCGTATCATCGTGAATGGGAATCCGGTGCGGCGATTGTTTCTTTTGTCCCCGTATCCGCGTGTCTTGCGCGTTCCAGCGCTTCTCCGGCGGAGTAGCTCAGATGGTTAGAGCGTGGGATTCATAACCCCAAGGTCGAGCGTTCGATCCGCTCCTCCGCCACCACTTTTAGTAGCAAAATAAACGGGTTAGAAGAGGCCGCTCGGGAGCGGCCTCTTTTGATTTCGGCTGAATGCCCGTGAACTGTCCGCCTTCTGTGAAAAGCCTCGTGTAGTGTCCACGATTTAACTGGACAACCGGATCACTTTCTTTTTCGAGTGCCTGGCAGAGTACATCCGGGCTGGATCTGCTCCAGGGTTTAGCGGCAGCGGGATAGCTTCTCCACAATGACTCATGGGAACGCATCAGGGTGCGGTCAGCCACAAACATCTGGACTATCATCTGGATGCGTTCACGTTCCGGTTCAACCGGTGCAGGTCACGCAGCCGGGGGAAGCTGTTCTTTCGCCTCGCCCAACAAGCCGTCGCCGTTAATCCGGTGACACGCCACCAAATCGTTCACCCGAAGACCGAAGAATCGACCCGCAAAATAAAGCCTCTTGGGACTTGGTGAGTCAAGCGGATACCCATCTCACAGAAAATGTTGTCTTGGACAAGAGTAAGTTCGGATGGTGGCTAATTCCGGACGGATCCGCTGCTCCTGAAGCCGCATCCACGCTTGGTGGATACTTTACGATGGCTTGTGGCTTTGTGACCCTATTGAGCCGCCGCTCTTCGTTCCCGATCAATGCCCAGCGAGGTGAGCCTGAGTAACTCGTCGCGGGCGGAGGTTCTCGCACGGTACAATCCCTGTTCCCTCTTTCACGCAATAGAAGTGGTCGGCCGCAAGATCCGTGAAGATCTCGCTTTCTCCTGACGGCCACGTAACCTGCACTCGATCCGCCTGGCGATGTTCGCCGAGACCAAAGTGCAGGCGCAGGTCGTTTTGCGAAATGTAGCTTCCTCCGCTCCGCACCTCGTCCATCTGGACCAGGTCCCCTGCGAAAACATGGACACGCGTATTAAGCGCCAGCCGGTTGCTCTTTGTTCCCGCAAATTGAAAGCTGATCCAATGATGCCGCGGCTCGCTTTCGGGCCGCAGGATCATGGGCTCGCCTTCAAGATTCTCAATCACCAGGTCCTCCCGCCCGTCATTGAACAGGTCGCCCACTGCCACTCCGCGGCCTACCTGCGGGATCTGGATCGTTTCTCCCGCCAGCCTGCTTACGTCCTTGAACGTTCCGTCGCGCATGTTGAGAAACAACAGTTTCGGTTCTCTGTATTTCGAGAGCAGGTGGGCGCTGTCGACCTGTGGATAGACGTGCCCGTTGACCAGAAACAGATCGGACCAGCCGCTGTTATCGAGATCCACAAACGCATCGCCCCAGCCCACATACGGCCAGGTGCTGTGGGCGATTCCGGCTGCATAAGAAACGTCGGAGAACGACCAGTTGCCGTCGTTGCGCCATAGCGTTCCATAGTCCTCGCTAAAGTGGCTCACAAAGAGCGACTCACGTCCGGTGTGGTTATAATCCCCGACCGCAATGCCCATGTTGGCTTGCTCGTTGCCGTCCTGGCTCAGCGCGGTCCCCGAATCGTAGCCGATCTCCGTAAAGGTCCCATTGCCATTGTTCCGGTAGAGATAGTTAGGCCCGCTGTCATTGGCCACAAACAGGTCGAGCCTGCCGTTGTTATCCAGGTCCGACCAGATGGAGCCCAATCCAAGCAGGCCCTGTGCATCTGCCACTCCTGCCTGTTGGGCAACATTGGTAAACGTGCCGTCGCCGTTGTTGTGGTACAGCGCATCGGGATACCCGGGCAGTCCGCGCGGCCCGCATTGGACAGGAATCCCGTGGTACTGACAGGTAATCAACGAGCCGAATTTAGGGAGGTCCGAGAGATTGAGCTTGGCGTAATGGGGAACGAAGAGATCCGCCCAGCCGTCGCCATCGAAGTCGCCGAATGCCGCACCTGTCGCCCAACCGTAATCCTTGTCCAAACCCGTCTGTTTGGTGACATTGGTGAAGGTCCCATCTCCGTTGTTGCGGTAGAGCACTACGCCGTTGAAGCAGGTCACCAGCAGGTCGGGCCAGCCATCATTGTTGTAATCGCCCACCGCCGCGCCCATTGCCCAACAGGGATATCCCACGCCCGCTTTGTCCGTCACATCCGTGAAGGTGCCGTCGTGGTTGTTGTGGAACAGCGCGCTGCGCGCCTTCTTCCCGGCCAATTGCATCGCCACATCCGGCGCATTGGTGAAATAGATGTCCGGCCATCCATCGCCGTCGTAGTCGATCAGTGCCACCCCGCCGCTCATTGACTCCACAATATATTTTTTCTCGGGCGAGGAGAGGTGATTGAAGTGAATGCCCGTCGAAGCAGTAATATCCACGAGCCGGGGAACTCGGAGCTGTTCGCCGGCAGCTTGTGGCTCCACTTTTCGTGCCGCCGGTGCGGTGCGCGGAGGATGCTGGCTCTCGAGAGATGCGGCGGCTATGACAATCAGAGCGGCCACCAAGGGGAAACAGCACAGGATTCGCACAATCGACGGACCTATCAATATTGGGTGAGCCCAATCGGAGTCTACATGGGATTCGTCCGCCCGCGCAGTTGCAGGAAGACTTTGCTGAGCTTGCTCTTCAGATCCTGGTAGTGACGAAACTGTTCCATCTCGCGTTCCGCATCCGCTTTCCGCCCCGCCTGCCGGTAAAGAACGCTCAGGCGATAATGAGCCACGATGTTGGTGGGATCGTCCTTGACTGCCTGCTCCAGGATCGCGATTGCCTCGCGATTCTGATGCATGGAGATCATCACCTTGGCCATGTCCGTCTCCGCATCGGCATCCCGCGGTTGCAAGGCCAGGGCCCGTGCGTCGTCCTGCTTCGCGGCGGCAAAGTCCCCTTTGTCGGCCATCATTTCGCCCAGCGAGCGCCAGGCCCTCTCGTCGTACTGATTCACCGCGAGCGCAGCTTTAAACTCGCCTTCAGCCTCTGCGTTCAAAGCCGGGTCCTGAGCCTGCCGGAGCTGCTCGGCCAGCTCGAAATGCGCCCCCGGAACATTGGGGTTCAGCTTGATCGCCTCCCGATACTCCGCGATGGCATGCGGCCGATCTCCCTGCCGGACATATTGGTTGGCCAGCATCATGTGCATCTCCGCCGAATCCGGTGCCGCCATGGTCATGGAAAGTAGCGACTGGTCCATCAACTGTTGCGCGACTTCGTAGGCCGCAAACAGGATCTGCGGATTCTGTGGATCCAGATTCTCCAGCTCTTCCACCACCTGGGCGGCCTGCGCCAGATTGCCGGTTGAAGTCACCACCTCAAGCAATTCCAGGCCGGTCTGGATGCGGATCTTCGGGTCGTCCAGCTTGGAGAAGGCTTTGCCAAGGTCGTCTTCCGCACCGCTCAAGTCCCCGGTGCGCTTCTCGGCAATTCCCAGCAGAGACTCAATCTTCCAAATATCCGGCTGAAGCCGCACCGCGGCGCGCATCTGCGGAATCGCCTCCTCGTACTTCCCCTGGAAGTACAACAGCACCCCCAGGTTTCCGCGCGCATCCACGTCGTTCGGCTCGAGAGCTACGATCTGGCGCAACACGGGGATCGCCATCTGCGGCTGCCGCTCCTCCAGATAGCGCTGAACCTCTTGGTTCAGCGCCTTCACCTTGTCTGCTCCATTCTGAGCCGTCTGTGCCTTCAGGCCCAGCGCCTGCGCCAGAATCGCAATCGCCAGCAACCCGTTCGAAAAGAACGTCTTCATGTGCCTCGCCTGGAGTTAATTCCGCTTGCTGCTTCGCGGCCGGACCGCAGGCGCCCAAGGAGCCGCCGGTCCGATCGCACTGTCCATAACTGATTGAGGGCGAGCTTACACGTTGGAATCGAGAATGTCGAGCCGGATACCTGCCCCTTGCGCTTCTCCCGCTCCCAGGAACGGCCCTTGGCTCTTCACAGCGAATCCACCCCGCGGTTCGCTCCCAGAAGCGAAGCCAGATCGCTCCTTTCATCGCGCGTGGAACCCATTTCCTTGCTGGCCAGGAACAAGCGCACCTGCCGCTCCGCTCCCGCCGGAAGGCGGAGCCTCTGAAGTTCCCCTGAAACCAGCAGTGGTTCAATGCGATACTCCGGAAGCCACCCAAAGCAGAGACCACTGCGGACTGCCTCGATTGCCGCCTCAATCGTGTTCACCGTCACGAACCGTTGCGATGGGTTGTGCGGCTGCTGCCGCGGGTTGGGCCCGGAAGTCGCTTCGATCACGACCGCGAGGTGATGCCTCAAATCCGCCTGCGCGAGCGGCTCGGATCCGCCGTGGAGCGGATGGTCAGCCCGCGCGACTCCGCACATCCGGATATCGAGAAGGGACTGCGTGAGGTGATCGCGCGCCGGAAGCGCGGTCACGCACAGATCGGCTCGATATGCGGAGAACTCCTCCGCCGCAGCCAGCAACGTCCCATGACGCAGCTTCGGGTAAACATGAGGATGCACCCGCGCCAGCTCCCCCAGGGCTGCGAACAGCCTCTCCTCGGGAAACAGGCTGTCGATCGAGAGCCTGATCTCGGTTCCGGCCCGGCTTCCAAGAGACGAAGCTCTCTCCTCCAGAGTCCGAAACCCCGTCAGGAGCGGCTCCACCTCTGTAAGCAAAGCTTTTCCCGTTTCTGTCAGTTGCGCCCTCCGTCCCTTCATTTTCAGCAACGGGGTTTCAAACTGATCCTGCAGGCGCGATATGGCATAGCTGATGGTCGATTGCGATCGGTTCATCCGGTCTGCGGCCGCGGCAAAACTCCCCAGTTGGACCACCGCCTGCAGCACTTCCCACTGATCGAGGGTTGTATTCATGCCTATCTATGCCTCACGAGTTGCTATGAATAGCCAGCCGCTGAGCCCCGTCTGAGCAGCTTGCGACAATTTCGATCAATATAATTCGAAAAATACAGCTTGTCACCGATTTTAATTACCGGGTAGGATTCCGTTTCTTTCACAACGGGCCTATTGGATGCACCCTAGGTAAACGCTTCCCCAATCTTAATTTGCCTTCTTCAATCAAACCGGCGGCATAACCCCCACCGGGTTGGTAGTTTGCAGGACCGATTCTCATTCGGAGGCTGATATGACTCGATCGATGTGCTTCTCCGCAGCGTTATGCGCGCTGTCTGCGGCCATGGCCTTCGGCCAGGCCACCAACTCGGCAGACGTCACCGGCACCGTGACCGACGCCTCGGGGGCGGTCGTACCCGGCGTTACGCTGACGGTCACAGATGTGGATAAGGGTCTGAAGCACGTCTACCAGACCAACGATGCCGGTGCCTACGATACCGGTTCCATTACGCCTGAGGACCACTACATTTTCGTATTTAGCAAGGAAGGGTTTGCCTCTCTGCAGCGCGGTCCCATGGTCCTGCATGCCAGCCGCATCGGTATGAACGTTCAGCTCACCGTTGGCCAGGCTACGCAGCAGATTGTGGTCAATGAGTCGGCGCCTTTGCTGGAAACAACCTCTGCAGAGCTCTCCTCGACTCTCCCGAGCGAGACCCTGCAAACCCTGCCGCAGACCGCTGGAACACCCGACTGGCAATCGTTCCTGGTGCTTTTGCCGGGAACCTCCGGCGTGCAGCAGAATGGTAACAGTGCGGCGAACCCCGGCATGGGCGGCGTGGCGGCCAACGGCAGCATGCCCTTTTCCACTGCCATGCTGGACGGCGCCAACATCAGCTCGCCGATGAGCGACAACGTCATCAACACCCCGATCTTCGACACCATCGGCGAAGTCAAGATGAGCGATTCGAACTTCTCGGCGCAGTACGGAACCGGCGGCATCATCTACAACCAGATCAGCAAGGGCGGATCGAATAGCTGGCACGGTCTTGGCTACGACTATTTCCGCAACACGTCCTTGAATGCCGCGACCTACGCGTTCGGCGCTCCCGGCGCCGCGGTTCCGGTCATTCATTGGAACGACTTCGGAGGTCAGGTCAGCGGCCCGATCATTCGCAACAAGCTATTCTTCCTGTTCGATGACGACCACACCATCAACCACGGAGGAGCAGCGCAGAGCTTTGCCACAGTGCCCACTGACGCCATGAAAGCGGGCGACTTTACCGGGCTGCCCGCCATTTACGATCCAACTACTCAGACCGTAACGGGATCGTCAGTGACGCGGCAATCGTTCGCCACCGAGTACGGTAATGGCAACAAGATTCCGTCCGGGATGATCGATTCGGTGGCCAAGAACCTCCAGGCGCTCCTTCCGGCGCCGAATATCTCCGGGACGCTCACCAATAACTATACGTTTATCATTCCATCCACCTCCACTCTGCAAAAGTACTTCGGGCGGCTCGATGCGGATATCACGCAAAACAATCGCCTCACGGGTTCTTCGGCATATAACTACACCATCGTCACAGGTGTCAGCCCTGTCTATCCGGCCAACGCCACCAACGTCGACGTGGAGAATATGAGCGGCCAGCTCTCTGACGTCCACACCTTCAGCGCCGACGTCATGAACGAAGCCCGCGCCGGCTGGATGGGAGAATACGATCTGCTCACCTCTCCGACGCTGGGCCAGGGTTGGCCTACGAAGCTGGGGCTGCAGTTCGCCAAGGCAGACATCTTCCCAACCATCAATATCGCCGGTTTCAATGGGTTGGGCAACGGGAGTGCCACCTTTAGTCCTGGCGTCCACGCCAACTACAGAGAAAACGTGTTCGATCTGTCCGACGTGGTAACAATGATTCACGGTCGTCACTCCTTGCACTTCGGAGGTGAGTTGCTGATCTATCGCGCGGACTCAACAGCATGGGGCAATATCAATGCCGCCAACCTGACCTTTGCCGGCGTCTATACGGCGAGCAATAACTCAACGGCACCGGTTGGGGGATCTTCCTATGCCGACTTCCTGCTGGGCTATGCTGAGAGTTGGTCGGCTTCGGTCTCACCGACCTATTATGGCCGGCTCAAGGATCCGGCGTTCTTTGTACAGGATGACTGGAAACTCACTCCCAAGCTGACGTTGAACCTGGGCTTGCGCTGGGAAGGGAGAACGGGCTGGTCCGAGGCTTCAACAAAGCCGAATGAACGCTCGTTCGATACGACAATCACCAACCCGGCCACCAATGCTCCCGGCGCCATGTGGTATGCGGTCACCCATGTCAACGGCAGAACACAGTTGCAGAAAAATCAATGGAACAACTGGCTGCCCCGGTTCGGTGCGGCGTATCAGCTTGGCACCAAGATGACAGTGCGTAGCGGATTCGGCGTTTACACCTTCCCGTGGAACGTGGACAACTACGCCAGTTGCTGCATGGGCAATGCCTTCAACTCCAGCGGCAGCGAGAGCGACTCGACTGGAAACATCGATCCCGTGGTTCTGCTCTCCTCCAGCGGCAACACCAACTACCAGGGAGCCAAGAGCGTCAGCATCAA
>JAKABE010000142.1 GCA_021801945.1 Acidobacteriota bacterium | reverse complement strand
CCAGCTCGGAGCTGGTTGTGCCTCTCTTTTACAAGGGCCGTGTCATTGGCGTTCTCGATCTCGAGCACACTCGCCCGGCCTTCTTCAATGAAACCCACGAGCGCATGTTGGCCACGCTCGGCGCCCAGGTCGCCATCGCCATTGAGAATGCCCGCCTCTACCAGGCCGTGCGCAGTCAGGAACAGCAACTCGAGCGTGATCTGTCTATGGCCCGCGAGGTCCAGCTTCGCCTGCTTCCCTCCACGCCGCCTGTCCACCATCACGCTGAAATCGCCGTTCGCTTCCTGCCCGCGCGCACCATTGGCGGCGATCTTTATGACTTCCTGGACTACGGACCCGGACGCACCGCTATCGTTCTCGGCGATGTGAGTGGCAAGGCCGCTCCCGCGGCCCTGTTCGCGGCGCTCCTCAGCGGCATCATGCGCTCTGCGGCTCAGCAGCATCCCCCGCCTGCGCAAATGCTCTCGCTCCTCAACGGCTCCCTTCCGGAGCGTATGCTCGAGTCCCAGTACGTGGCCATGCTCTTCACGCTATGGGACGACGGCGAGCGCACCCTCAAGGTGGCCAACTCCGGCGCTGTCCAGCCCATCCTCTGCCGTGCCGGCCAGTCGGGGCCGGAGGCGCTTACCATCCACGCTGAGGGTTTTCCCCTGGGACTCTTCCCCCACGCCGATTACGAAGAGCACACCATCGAAGCCCAGCCTGGTGACACCGTCGTCTTCGTCTCCGACGGAATCCTGGATGCGGAGAATGAACACGAGGAAATGTACGGCGAGGAGCGTCTTTCCGCCCTCCTTTGCGCCCATCGCGCCAGGCCCGCCCAGCAAGTTGCCGAGGCCATCCTCGCCGACGTTACCCGCTTTCAAGGCGCGCAGGATCGCTTCGACGACGAAACCATCATCGTGCTCAGTGTGCGGTAGAAAATCGGTGATGCGGCTGATTGGGCCCGGTTGCAGCGCGGCGGCATGATCCCTGCGTTCGAATCTGCGCGCAGCTGGGGCTCAATGGGAAGACATCCTGCCCCAGCATTGCTCCACAACCGGCGCCTGTCCGCGCACCGGCTCGGTCTCACCGGTAAGGAGTTCCCTCAGTGCACCACGCTTTGGAACAGGGGTGATTCCAGCAGGCTGCTAAACTGCGAGTCGCTGCTCGCAAAGTGGATCGTAATCTGCCCCATGTTCGACGAAACCGAGGTGGCGTTCAGCGCTTGCGCCTCTGCCGGCGTGCTGGTCATCTTGCGCACGATCATGGCTGCGCTCAAAAGCGATGAAATCGTAGCCGCGGTAAATGCATCGCCGGTTGAAATCGTCAGGCTGAACTGCACCCCGTTCTGGAAATTCATGGAATACCAGCAGCTCTGCAGCCGGTCGCGCACCGCCTTGTAGTTCGTCACTGAGCCAGCCTGCCCCAGCAGTGAGTTCATCATCGTCCGCGTTCCGTGTGAATCCAAAATGCTCCACAGGGGCGCGGAACTCACGCTCTGCATGGCGCTCATCATCGGACCGTTCGTCAGCATGCTGGGTGCAAACCCATCGTGGGCGTTCAACGCCTGCTCCACTGCGTCCTTGTCCCCGAAGACGATGGTTGACGGGTCCATGAAGCAAAGCACCATCCCCGATCTGGTCATCGGATAAATGCTATTGGCGCGCAGCATCGTGGGCTTGATCTTTAGCCTGTTGAAGTTGGCCAGAATATCCGGCTCCGAGAACTCGCCCTCGGCGATGCCCACCGTGTACAACGAGTCGCCTGATCCCGAGCCTCGGAACAGCCCAAATGCCATCTCGTCAACGTCGTTGTTGTCGTTGAGTCCCGACTTCTCCAGCGCCGTCTCCAGTTGCTTCAGCGCCGGCGGCATCACGCGGTTGCGCAGAGCCATCGCCGCCGCCGAGTTCTCCATCGCCTGGTAGTCAATCGCCACCAGCTGCTGCACGTCGTGCGGTACCGCCGACATGGCATTGGTCGACAACTGCGATGCCAGCGCCGCCGTGGACGCCGCCAGCAGCAAAGGTGCCAACGAGAACTTAACCAGTGCATTTACCAATCTCCACCTCCGCAACCCCGCCGGTCTTGAGGCCCTTACCGCGCCGGCAACCCTGAAAAACGCATCCCGCCCGCGCTTCCATTTCTACTTGCCCCTCGCGGACCATCCCGCTTTTACCGTGCCGTTCGTGCTTCGCCCGGCCAGGCCAGCGGAGCCCCGAGGCGCCGCTCCAGGATTTTGGTCTGCTCGTCGAATCCACTTAATTGACGCATCCACTTGCTTTCCCGCTCACAGGCTGCCTCCGGCAGCAGGCCAATTACCTCGCCCTCGGCGATCGCGGCCTTGTGCCGTGCGGCCAGGGTCTGAACTTCCCTATACACCTGCGAGATCGGTGTCGCCTCGAAATCGGTGATGTTCATCGAGAGTTGGGCGCGGCCGTGCACGAGAACTCCCATGGCCTTCACCCCCCTCAGGCCGCCTGAGGCGGCGCGAATCTCGCGCGCTATGGCGCGCACGATCGCCACATCCGACGAATCGAAGTAGATGTTGTACGCTACCAGATATTTGCGCGCTCCCACCGCGCAGGCGCCCGCGGTCGGGTGCAGACCAGGCCCTCCCAGATCGGGCCGCCGCGATGGATCTTTGAGAACCGCCTCGCGCAGCCCTTCGAACTGCCCTCGGCGCACGTTCTCCAGGTTGGCGCGGTCCGGCCGCGCCGCTGAAGCTTCATAGAAATATACCGGCACTCCAAACCGCCGCCAGATCTCCAACCCCGCCTGCCTGGCCAGCAGAGCGCATTGCTCCAGCTTGATCCCTGAGATCGGTACAAACGGAATCACGTCCGCCGCTCCGATACGCGGATGCACCCCCTGCTGGCGGGTGAGGTCGATCAGTTCCACCGCCTTGCCCACCCCGCGCACCGCTGCCTCCACCACGCCCGCCGGCTCGCCTGCGATCGTCACCACCGAGCGGTTATGATCCCCATCCATCGACCAGTCCAGCAGACGCACCCCATCCACGCGCATCGCCGAGACAATCGCCTCTACTCGGCGCGCGTTCACTCCCTCTGAGAAATTGGGAACGCACTCGATAACCGGCTCGTTCATCCTGCCCCGCTCCAGTCCCATCTCGGCCCGATCGCCGGCAGGGGCTGGATTGCCCCTGCGGCGCACCCCCAGGTCGTCTCTCCTTCAGATGTAGCACCGGGACCTTTGCTAGATGGCGGCTCTTTCACAGGGGAACCACCGCCTAAGTTCCCGGCTTCGGCCTCTGCCAGCGGGAGTCGCGCCTCAGCCCATCTCACTTCCAGAAGGTATAGCCCACCTGCAACTGGAGGCTGGCGTTCACCCCGGGGTTGCGATCCCCAAGCGATGCCGAGGAGATGTGTACTCCGCTCACCAACACGTCAATCGACCGCTTGGAGCGTAGGAAATAGTGCACACCAATCCCTCCCTGCGGCGAAAAGTTCCATACCGAAGTCCCGCCGTCGAGTCCTAAGGCCGGGTTGCTGTAATAGTTGGGCGGAAACTTGTGGGTCGTGTAGATCAATCCACCCGCGGCTTGAAACCAGGGCTGAAACCGCGGCGAACGCGTCAAGAAGTTCCAGCGAAAGATGACGGGCATCACGCTCACCCCCCGGAACGTACCTCCACCGGTCGGCAGAAGACACGTGTACGATCCCGTAGGCGACTGGCACGTGTAATATGCGTTGTGCGGCGGCGGCGTGTACGCCTGCCAGAACGGTATGATCGCGCCCGCAAACTGAAACTGCCCGCTGAGAATGCCCGCATGCACCACTGGCGTGATGATCTTGCCCAGTTCCATACCTGCCCACAGAAATTTGAATGCTGACCGCGAGCCGCCAACTCCTGAGCCCCAGTTGAGGAACGGTCCGTACTCCCAGCTCCGGTCCTGGCGAACCTGGGCTGCGAAATTAGCTGTCCCCTCTTTCCCGGCGCCACCCTTCGGCGGCCCTGCGGCAGCCATCATGGCTCCCGTCATCAACACCAACACCAACAACACCAACCGCCGGGCTCGTCTCAAAGTCCTCTCATCCCTCCCACGCCAATTTTCGATCTCAAAATAAAGACCGCCACACGCGGGCGGCCCCTGACTCTTTGCCGTCGCCGCGTCAGCCGGCTGCGTGCTCCACCTGTTCGGCGTCCATGTCGAAGTTCGAGTACACGTTCTGTACGTCGTCCAACTCCTCCAGTGCCTCCAGCAGCCGCATCATCTGGCTCGCGGTCGCGCCCTCGAGCTTCGTATAGGTCGAGGCCACCATCGTGACTTCGCTCATCACGGTGGGAATCCCCGCGGCCTTGATCGCTTCCGCCACGCCCTCATACGCGCCCGGCTCGGTCACGATCTCCCACGTGTCGCCTGCGTCACTCAGATCTTCGCCTCCGTGCTCCAGCACGATGTCCATCAATCGCTCTTCGGTGGCCGCTGACTTCTCCACCGCGATCAGCCCCTTCTTCGAGAACATGAACTTCACGGATCCCGCTTCGCCCAGGTTCCCGCCGTTCTTCGAGAATGTGTGCCGGATCTCGCTCACCGCGCGATTGCGGTTATCCGTCAGCACCTCCACGATGATCGCCACTCCGCCGGGACCATATCCCTCGAATGCGGCCTCTTCGTAGGTGGCTCCTTCCAGCTCCCCGGTGCCGCGCTGAATGGCCCGCTTGATGTTTTCCGCGGGCATATTCTCGGCCTTGGCTGCCAGAATCGCTGTGCGCAGCCGCGGGTTGCCGTCCGGATCGCCTCCGCCACGGGCGGCGATGGTGATTTCCTTGATCAGGCGGGTGAAGATCTTGCCGCGCTTGGCGTCCAGCGCGCCCTTCTTGTGCTTGATTGTGGCCCATTTCGAATGGCCAGACATGACGACCTCGATGCTGCGAAGATAGCGGCGCTTCCTCGCGCCCGACTAGTGAGTATAACATCCGCGGTGCCGGCTCTGTGATGCCGGCCGCCTGTTCGAGTCGCCGCTCTTCGCCTATCCCTGTTGCACTTTCGCAGCTCGCGTCCCTTTGGCTGCCGGCCAGCCCAGCGCCTCCACCACATCCAGGCAGACCGCGATCAAAACCGGTCCGGCCACCTCAACGATCATGAGCGCATTCACCCTTCCCGTCCGTTCCATGTAGGTGGCCAGAGCAATCGGAAGCACCACTGCATTCACGCTCAACCACACGCAGGAAATCCGGCGGTGCCAGAACGCCAGCGTGCTCGCCGGCAAGACCGTCAGCGAGTTCAACACCGAAGCAAAAACGTCAAAATCGGTAAACCCGGCCCCCTTGGTGATAAAGGGCGCCATGACGAAGGGCAGAAATCCCCATAGAATTCCCACCGTGAGCAGAACTCTCACCCAAAACTGCCGCATCTGTGATTGTTCATTCATACAACCGCCGCCTAGCCGCCTGGCTGACCCGTTGACTAGCTGACTCGCCCTTCACTCTTGCCTGCCCTTCGCCGCGAAATAAGGCTCCTGCAACAGCGCCAGCAGGTACTGCCCGTACCCGCTCTTCAAGATTGGCTGTGCCAGCGCCTCCAGTTGCTCCGCGCCAATGAACCCCTGCCGGTAGGCAATCTCCTCCGGGCAGGCGATGTCCAATCCTTGCCGCTTCTCGATCGTATGCACAAACAGCGCCGCCTCCAGCAAAGCCTCGTGTGTCCCCGTATCCAGCCAGGCCATCCCCCGGCTCATGATCTCCACGTTCAGCTTTCCCGCCTCCTGGTAACGGCGGTTCAGGTCCGTAATCTCCAGCTCTCCCCGCGCTGAAGGCCTCAGCGTCGCCGCGATCTCCGCTGCCCGATGATCGTAAAAATATAGTCCCGTGACCGCGTACCGCGACTTCGGCTCTTGGGGCTTCTCTTCCAGACTCATCGCGCGTCCCTGCGCATCGAACTCCACCACCCCATACCGTTCCGGGTCCTCCACCGGGTACGCGAACACCGTTGCGCCTTCGGTGAGCCGTGCCGCCGCCTGGAGCTGTCGTGACAATCCCTGCCCGTAAAAAATGTTGTCGCCCAGAATCAGCGCGCTCGGTTTGCCGCCGATAAACTCTCGCCCGATCAGAAAGGCCTGCGCCAGTCCATCCGGACGCGGCTGCACCGCATACTCGATCTCGATCCCCCACTGATGTCCGTCGCCCAGTAGATCCGCGAACCGCCTCGTGTCCTGAGGCGTTGAGATGATGAGGATTTCGCGCAAGCCCGCCAACATCAGGGTGCACAGCGGGTAATAAATCATCGGCTTGTTGTACACCGGCAGAAGCTGCTTTGAAACCACATGGGTCACCGGGTAGAGCCGCGTTCCTGATCCGCCCGCCAGAATAATCCCTTTCATAGCGCCGCCCGCTCCCCGTAGTTCTGTTCAATCCAATCTCTATACGCCCCTGTCCGCACGTTCTCCACCCACTCGCTGTGTTCCAGATACCAGCGCACCGTCTTGCGCAGGCCGCTCTCGAAGTTCTCCTCCGGCTTCCATCCCAGCTCGCGCGCAATCTTGCTCGCGTCGATCGCGTAGCGCCGGTCGTGGCCCGGCCGGTCCTTCACAAACGTAATCAGCTCTCTGCGCGCCGCGCCGTTTTTCCGTGGCCGCATCTCGTCCAACAGGTCGCAGATCGCCATCACCACGTCGATGTTCGCCCGCTCGCACATTCCCCCGATGTTGTACGTCTCCCCGAGACGTCCCCGCTCCAGCACCGTTCGGATGGCCGCGCAATGATCCTCCACGAAAAGCCAGTCGCGCACGTTCTTTCCGTCTCCGTAAACGGGCAGCGGCTTGCCCTCCAGCGCGTTCAATATCATCAGCGGAATCAGCTTCTCCGGAAACTGAAATGGCCCGTAGTTGTTCGAGCAGTTGGTGGTTAGCACGGGCAACCCAAAGGTGTGAAAGTACGACCTCACCAGATGATCCGAACCTGCCTTCGACGCCGCGTAGGGGCTGTTGGGCGCATACGCCGTTGTCTCTTTGAATGCTGCGTCCTCCGGTCCCAGCGTCCCATACACCTCGTCCGTCGAAACGTGCACAAACCGGAACTCCGCCCGCTCCGCCTCGTTCAAGCCCGCCCAGTAAAGCCGCGCCTGCTCCAGCAGCACAAAGGTTCCGTGCACATTGGTCCGGATGAAGGCCTCCGGTGAAACAATCGACCGGTCTACGTGGCTCTCGGCCGCAAAGTGCACAATCGCTCGCGGACGCTCGGCCTTGAGCAGCGCGCCCACCAACTCCCCGTCGCAGATGTCGCCTCGCCGGAACGCATAGCGCCCGTCCCCGTCCGCTCCGGACAGGTTGGCGGCGTTGCCCGCGTAGGTCAGCAGGTCCAAATTGATGACAGACGAACCGGTGGCCTTCAGCCAGTTCAAAATGAAATTCGAGCCGATGAACCCCGCCCCGCCCGTAACCACAATCGTGTCTTGCGTATTCGTTTCTCCCGGCCCACAGTATACGTGCAATTTGTGTCGGAATTACATCCTCCCGCATGAGCTTCAGCTTCCGTGTCCTGTCGCGGCCGTGCCCGGACTCCGCCGGGTGTTCATTGGGGTGGTCTCTTGGAACCATGCCCGATGGTGGGACCACTTCGTGAGAGAGTTTCCTGCGTCTGCTCAAAATTTTCGCTATATTAATAGACAAGTGTTGTCCCGGACGCGGCCCGATCTGCTCAAGTGAACCTTTTGCTCGACGAGCAGGGCGATTTCCAGCAACGGAATCGCGCAGTGGCTGTGTCTTTGGCGATCATCCGGCGCTCCGCGCAAAAC
>JAKABE010000141.1 GCA_021801945.1 Acidobacteriota bacterium | reverse complement strand
ATCAAGCGCGTGACGCTCGCGGACGTCAACCGTGTGGCCAAAGAATATCTGACCGCCCAGAACGCGATCACGGCGATTCTCAAACCGGCGCCCAACGGCCAGCCGGTTTCAGGGAAGGGATTTGGGGGCGGCGAATCAGTGACTTCAGCGCCCAAAAAGACCGTGCAGCTTCCCCCCTGGGCTGCCGGTCCGCTGGCGCAGCTCAAGGTCCCGTCGGATTACATCCAGGCCTCCGACACCAAACTGCCCAATGGGATTCGCTTGATCGTGAAGACCGACACCACCAGCCCGACCGTAACGGTCGTGGGCGAAGTGAAACACCAGAACGATCTCGAGACGCCGCCAGGGCTGGAAGGCATGAGCAGCGTACTGGATGGGCTCTTTTCCTATGGAACGCAGACGCTCAACCGGCTGGCATTCCAAAAGGCGCTCGACGACATCGCCGCCAACGAGAGCGCGGGGTTCGGCTTCTCGCTGGACGTTTTGAAGGAGCACTTCTCGCGCGGCGTGCAGTTGCTGGCTGACAACGTTCTTCATCCCGCACTGCCGACAAAGGCCTTTACCGTTGTGCAGCAGCAGACGGAGCAGCTTCTGGCTGGTCAACTTGTGAGCCCTGGCTATCGCACCATGCGCGCCCTGCAATTGGGATTATTGCCCAAGAACGATCCCGAGCTCCGCCAGGCCACCCCGGAGACCGTCGGCAAAGTCACGCTGAATGATGTAAAGCAGTTCCATGCTTCCGCATTCCGTCCCGACCTGACCACCATCGTGGTCGTCGGCGACGTCACTCCCCAAGAAGCCTCGGCCGTGATCCAGAAGTGGTTCGGAAGTTGGAAAGCGTCTGGCCCCAAGCCCAACACCACGTTGCCCCCGGTCCCGCTCAACAAGCCCTCCGCGGTGAACGTCCCCGACCAGCAGCGGGTGCAGGATTCGGTGACGCTCTCCGAACAGGTAAACCTCAACCGTTTCGATCCCGCCTACTATCCATTGCAACTGGGGAACCACGTATTGGGTGGAGGGTTTTACGCCACGCGCTTGTATCACGACCTGCGCCAGGTGAACGGCTACGTCTATTACGTCGGGGTTAGTTTGGATGCTTCCAAGACCAGAGCCACCTATTCCGTCCAATATGGATGCAATCCGGGGAATGTGTCAAAGGCGAGAGCGTTGATTCAGCGCGACATCGAGCAGATGCGCTCCCAGAATGTGACCCCTAGAGAGCTCCAGCAGGCCAAGGCTTTGCTCCTGCGGCAGATTCCCTTGAGCGAGTCGAGCGAAGATGCGGTTGCCGGAGGGCTCCTGAGCCGCGCTGTGATCGGCCTTCCGCTTAACGAACCGGTCCTGGCGGCCAGGCGCTACTACGCGCTGACGGCGGACGAGGTGAAGGCTGCATTTGCCAAGTACGTGCGCCCGGATGATTTTGTCCAGGTGGTTCGCGGTCCTGCTCCGCAGTAGGTCTCTGACCGTCTGATCCCGCGCCTTTATGGGGTGGCCCAGGTCTTCATTCCGAGACTTGGGCTGCCGCGTCTTGCTTCCCTTACGGCCCGATGATCTGGACGCCGTAGTGGACAACCACTTGGCGTCGCGTGTCGTAATCGCAGGAAATTTCCACCGGATGGAATCCTCCTGCGCCATTCAGGAACCCGGCTGCGTCCGAAACCATGGTCAGGACGCCGGGAGCGGCGACACCGGCGCGGTATTCCCCAAAATGGCTTCCGGCCGATGCGGTCCCGCTCCATCGGTAATTCGCGCCAACAATTGAACGGAGGTAGGCATCCGCGCCCGCGGCGCACTGGGCGGCCGCCGCGGCCCCGTACTTTTGGTAGAGGGCTACCGCGTTATCGAGGGGGGCCAGGCTGTCGGCAAGCAGGATCTTTGAAGCGTCATAGGCCGTGTACGAACTCCATCGGATCTTCGCCAGTACAGCGATGAAAAAGAGCAGCAGGGCCGTGCCGAGGATGCCTGCGGCGTACTTGCTGGGAGGGCATTGTCTCAGGTGAGCGCCGGTCAGCTCCCAGCGGCGGTCAAACTGGTCTGGCGTGTACTCGTGGGTGGCGTAAGCGCCGGGGATGGTCGGCCAACGTACGGTCAGAACACCTTTGCGGGAATCGCTGGCGTAAATCTCGCCTAGGGCTCCATCCGCTTTGCGCCTCACCTGATCGCCTTTGCGGGGGAAGACGCTTTTCTGTTGCGTGGCTTCCAGGGTCATCGAACACCCCCCTTCCACATTGCGCACATTGGAGGGCGTATGCGCGGATGTATCATAGCGCACTTTTTGTGGAACTGGCTGGCAAAATGCACCAGGGTTTGCAGCCTCAAGACAACATGGCTTCGGCCCGCCGTCGTTGACGGCGCTTCTTCAGTTCCTGGCAACCTGGGAAAGTGCGGCCGCTCCCACTAACTCGTTTCACCCATCCGGCGCGGGAAGTCTCATTCCACACGATGCCCATCGGACCACCGCTATAGGATGGAACTATTGTGCAGACGATACGGATCGATACACGTTCGGCGAAGTACGACGTTCTTGCTGGCCGCGGGTTGCTCGAGACCCTTGCGCCACGGATTCAACAGGCGGTGGGACGGCTGCCCCGGCGAGTCTTTGTGCTCACCTCACCGGAGATTTGGGCTCTGTGGGGACGCAACTTCTTGCAGTCGTTTTCAGACGAGCCGCTGGTGCTCTTCTTGCCCGCCGGCGAGCGCCACAAGAACCTGGCCAGCGTCGAGCGCCTCACACGCGAGATGGCGCGCGCGGGTGGAGACCGTGGCTCGCTCCTGATCGCTTTTGGCGGAGGAATCGTGGGCGACGTAGGCGGCTTTGTAGCCGCCGTCTTCATGCGTGGAATCCCCTATGTCCAAGTCCCAACCACATTTCTGGCGCAGGTAGACAGCTCCGTTGGCGGCAAGGTAGGCGTGAACCTGCCTGAGGGCAAGAACCTGGTGGGCGCTTTTTACCATCCGCGGGCCGTTTTTGCCGACATTGACGTCCTCGGGACCCTGCCTAGCCGCGAGCTGCGCGCAGGCCTCATGGAGAGCGTGAAGGCGGGAATCATCCGCGACCGGGCCCTGGTGCGCTTCATGGAAGAGCACGTCCGCGCCGTGCTCAACAACGATGCAAAGGCGCTGGAGCGCGTCATCGCCGCCTCCATCCGGATGAAGGCGGGCGTGGTGAACAAAGACGAGCGCGAGAGCGGCCTGCGGATGATCCTGAACTTTGGCCACACCGTGGGCCACGCCCTCGAGCAGGCCACCGGGTACAAGGCCATGCTCCACGGCGAGGCGGTCGGTTGGGGCATGGTGGCTGCCCTTTATCTGGCGCAGCGCCGGGGAACCATCACCGGCGGGCAGATGGAGCGGCTGGAAAAGCTTGTTTACCGGTATGGTCCGCTGCCGGAGCTCAAGGTGCGCCCGGGCAGAATCCTGGCTGCGACCGCCGGCGACAAGAAAAACGTGGGCGGGGTCAGGCGCTTCGTGCTGCCCATGGGAATCGGTGCGGCCGGGGTGGTCGAGGATGTGACCGCGGCGGAGTTGCAGGCGGCGGTTGGCTATATGCTGGCGAGGGCTGGCCGCGGCCAGAGGTGAGGCGCGTTTAGAAAGGCGAGAACCAATCGACTTTCCTCCTGGGAGGGCGGCGGTTGTCTCCCAAGTCATTTGCAGTGCTCAAGGTCTGTTTTCGCGGCGGGGAACTCCCAGAATCATCATTTTCCTGCGGGAATTCGGCCCAGAAATCAGCGGAAGTGACCAAGTGCGGCACGAATTATCAGACCAATGGGCACCTGGATAGTCACTCGGTGGCCGGCACGTATCGGTGTAGACTGAGTCTGCTCTGGATTGTCCGCATCCTCCCCCATGCGTCGGCGCGTAACACTGATTTTCGCGCTGGCGGTGGTGTCGGTAGCCACCGTCAGCGGCGCTACAGCTTCGGCAGCGACGGCTCGCAAACACGACACTCCAAGTGTGCGTGTCGCACATCGCGAAGGTGCATCGCCTCATGCTCAAACTGGAGCACGCTCCCGTTCTTTGCCTCATCGGGCTCCGGCGGGGCAGGCGGAGAGCGTCCAGCAGAGCCCGTCTCCCCAGGCGGTTGGACGAGCCGCTGGCCTGAAGATCCGGCGGGCGCTCGAAAGACGGCGGCTAGCCCGTATCCGTGCGGAACAGTCTTATCACGATCGGCGATTCCAGGCGGTCAGAGGTTATAGCAGCGGCTCTTCCAGCCGCCGCGAAGAGGTTCGCGTCTCCCCAGTTTCCAGACCCCGGAGAACAGATGCCGCCGAGAGGCGCGCGATGGAGTTGCGACGCAGGCGCGAGGCCTACGCGGAACAAAGGTTGGCGCGCGAAGCCGAATTCCGGCGCGCTGAAGAGCTGCGCCGGGAAGCAATTCTGCGGCGGGACGCAGAAATAAGGCGCGAGCGAGAACCACAATCTGCGCCGCCGCCCAGACCGGTGGACTTCCAGGAGCCGGCCGCGGATCAAAGCGCCGCGGCGGCAAGGAGCCGGGCCGTGGTGATGAGCGTTTTTCGGGCCGAGACTGAAGAGGCCGCGCTGCGATTTATGCGAGGCCCCGTGCCGCCACTGCGGGGTTCGCTTGCCTCATTGGAGCGTCAGGATCAGCGCCTGGAGGCGGAAGGCTTGCAGCGCATTGAGGACGAGGCTGATTTAAGGGCGCGGATCGCCGATAGGCTGCTAGTTCCTTTGCCGGCCTCCAATGCGCTCACCGTGAATCCGTCATTATCGCCTCTGCGTCGTTACACCCGTCCATGGACTGCTCAGTTTTTGGTGGACTTGTCTCGGGCCTATGCGGCGCTCTTTCACCAGCCGCTGAAAGTGAACTCGGCGGTGCGCACTGTCGCGTACCAGGAAAAGCTGATGAGAATCAATGGCAACGCCGCTCCCGCCGAGGGTTCCATCATAAGCCCGCACATCATGGGCGCCACTGTCGATATTGCGAAGAGGGAGATGAGCCCAGCGGAACTGGATTGGATGCGGCGCGTCCTGCTGGCGCTGGAACTCGAAGGCAAGATCGACGTGGAGGAGGAATTCCAGCAGGCCTGCTTCCACATCACCGTCTATAAAAACTACGCCCCGGTCAGAGTGAGAAGACGCAGGGTGCTGGCTCAGACCCCGCCGTCCGCCGCTGACCGGAGCGCCGACGCGCCTCGTCCCAGCACACAATCGGTGACAGCGGTATCCGCCCTCATGGCCTCCGGTTCAATGGCGTCGCCGGGACAATAAGGGCGATCTCCGGCCGCTGAATCAGTCCCTCGAAAAAATGATTGGTCGATCTTGGTGCGCGAGGGTACAATCGCGGGCAAAAGGATTGCTGCGGACTCCGGGCGTGGGGCATCTCCCGTATGCTTCCGCTGCTGCCAGGAAGAGCCACGGATCGGCCGCCTGCGGTGCCCATGGCGCCGATGCCGCACTTCGCAGCAAAGAGGCAAGGACATGAACGAGACGCAATCTCCCGCGGATGGTACAGTGCCTTCCAGTTTGTCGCAGTGGCAGCGCGTCGCAAACATCTTTCTCGCGCCCTCCTCGACCTTCGAGGACATCAAGCGCGGCAACCGGAGCTGGTGGCTGCCGCTCATCATTTTCACGGTTGTTTCCTACGCTCTGTTTGCGGCCGTAGCGCAGAGGATCGGCATGCAGCAGGCCGTGGACAACCAGATCCGCCTCAACTCCAACACGCAACAGCAGTTGTCGCAATTGACTCCCGAACAGCGCGCGCGCAGCGAGAGGATTGCGGTAGGCGTGACGCAAGGGGTCTTTCTGGCAAGCCCGGTGCTGACGATCGCCACGATTGCGCTCCTCTCTTTGGGCCTTCTGGGTACCATCAATTTCGGCTTTGGCGGCCGGGCCACCTACGGCAGCGTGATTGCCGTCTGGTTCTACGCTTGGCTGCCCCAGGGGATCAAGACGATCCTGGGCATCATTGTGATCTATGCGGGCCTGGCCCCGGAGGCGTTCAACATCAAAAACTTCGCGCCGACCAATGTGGGCGCCTTTCTTGACCCATCGGCCATGAACAAGGTGCTCTACGCGCTCGCCAGCTCCGTCGACATTGTGACCATTTGGACGCTGGTGCTGTTGGGAATGGGAGTCGCCACCGTGGCAGGCGTCAAGCGCAGCTCCGGCTATCTGGCGGTCTTCGGCTGGTGGGCCGTCTTTGTGCTGATTAGCGCAGCCTGGGCGGCGTTTACCTGATCTATCGGAGTACAGGGAGCATTCCGTGCTTCAGGGCTCTCAGTTCACTGAGAGCCGAAGCCGCACCTTCGCCGCCCTCTGCATTCTGCGCGGATGGCCGCAGGGGGATGCGGACCTGCTTCTTGTCCACAGTCCGGTCCCAAACACCGGATTCCACTCTGTCTCAATCCGTCCAGCGCCGCAGGATCAGCGACGCATTGATGCCGCCGAATCCGAAGGAGTTCGAGAGGCCGATATTGAAGTCGTACGCCATGGCCTTATTGGGCACGTAATCGAGCCGGCACTCGGGGTCCGCGGTTCCGAAGTTCGTGGTGGGCGGTAGCTGCTGGTTCACCAGCGCCATGACCGTGATCCCGGCTTCCAGGCCGCCTGCGCCGCCCAGCAAATGGCCGGTCATCGACTTGGTCCCCGAGATCTTCAGCTTATGACTGAGAGCGTGCTCGCCAAAGACCAGTTCAATGGCGCGGGATTCATTGCCGTCGCCGGCTGGCGTCGAGGTGGCATGGGCGTTGATATAGTCCACTTCCTCGGGCCGGATGCCGGCGTCTCGGAGCGCGGCTCGCATGCTGCGTTGCGCTCCCTGGCCCTCGGGCGCGATGCCCGTCATGTGATGGGCGTCGGCGCTCATCCCGTAGCCGATGACTTCGGCTAGAATTTTCGCTCCACGGGCGCGTGCAAACTCCAGCTCTTCGAGGATGAGGATGCCGGCGCCCTCGCCGATGACAAAGCCGTCGCGGTCCTTGTCGAAGGGACGGCTGGCGTGGGTGGGGTCGTCATTGCGCGTGGATAGAGCGCGCATGGACGCAAATCCGCCCACCGAGAGCGGCGTGACCGCGGCCTCGGCGCCGCCCGCGATCATGGCGTCGGCATCGCCGTGCAGGATCATGCGCACCGAGTCGCCGATGGAGTTGGCGCTGGTGGCGCAGGCCGTGGCTGTGGCAGAGATGGGCCCCTTGGCGCCGTAGCGGATACTGATTTGGCCCGCCGCCATGTTGACGATCGCTGCCGGAATAAAAAAAGGCGAGATCTTCCGCGGACCACCCTGCAGCAGGTTCGTGTGTTCGCGCTCGATGATCTCGAATCCGCCGATCCCCGAGCCGATGAAGACGCCGATCCGGTCGCTGTTCTCCGCGGTGATCTTCAGCCCTGACTGCGCCAGCGCCTCGTGGGTGGCGGCGAACGCAAAGTGAATGAAGCGCCCCATCTTGCGCGCTTCCTTCTTGTCCACGAAGTTGAGCGGGTCGAAGTTCTTGACCTCGGCGGCGAACGTAACCGGGAAACCGGTCGTGTCAAAGCCCTGGATGGGAGCCATGCCGCTGGCGCCCGCGATCAGTTGCCGCCAAATTTCAGGCGCGGTATTGCCCACGCCGCAGATCAGTCCGAGGCCGGTGATAACGACTCTGCGCGGCGATGCCTGCGTCCATGCCTGGGTCAAAACCTATTTGCCGCCTTTCGCGTTCTTCTCGATGTAGTCGATCGCGTCCTTGACGGTCTTGATCTTTTCCGCATCTTCGTCGGGGATCTCCAGATCGAATGCCTCCTCGAACTGCATCACCAGTTCA
>JAKABE010000140.1 GCA_021801945.1 Acidobacteriota bacterium | reverse complement strand
GCGATGAAAGTCGCCTAAGTCTCTTTCGTTGTCAGAGATAGAATGGTCGGGGAGAGAGGATTTGAACCTCCGCCCCCCTGGTCCCGAACCAGGTGCTCTACCAGGCTGAGCCACTCCCCGAGGTTAGATTGCAGACGCGTGGCGTTTTGGGATGCGGCCGGATACGATCATCCCCGCTCACCACACTCCTGAAAGTGTAACAGAATCTCGTACCTGGCAGCGGCCCGCGCGCGCCAAAGGTCAGCGCCGGGGCTGGCGTAGGGGAGACGTTCCAGCCCGGCAGAGGTTGCGCTTCGCCCTTCCCTACGCTTCCACAAGGGCGTCGGCAATGGCCAAGTGCTCGTCGAGAGCGGCGATTCCCAGGTCCAGTTCTTCCTTGGTCACGATGAGCGGTGGTGCGACGACGAAATGGCTGACCCACGACTGGATCGAGACGCCCTGGGCCATCATTTTGGCGGCGATTTGATCGACGATCAGCGGCTTCCCCTCCACCTTGTCGCGCATGGTGTTGAAAAGCTGTTTGGTGGCGCGGCTTTTGACCAGTTCGACAGCAAAGAAAAGACCTAGGCCGCGCACGTCCCCGACCGACGGGTGGCGTGCCTTGAGGGCTTCCAGCTTCTGGCGCACATAGGGCTCTAGTTCGGCTGCGCGATCGACCAGCTTCAGTCGCTGCATCTCCTCGATGGTGGCCACCGCCGGCCCCAGAGTGAGGGGATGGGCCTCGTAGGTGTGGCCGTGGGCAAAGTAATGATCCTCGAAGAACTCAGCGATCTCGGTGGTGGTGGCGCAGAGCCCGAGAGGTACGTAGGCCGATGTGATGCCCTTGGCAGTAACCAGAATGTCGGGCTTCACCCCCCAGTGATCGATGGAAAACCACTTGCCTGTGCGGCCCCACCCGGCCATTACCTCGTCGGCAATGAGCAGGACGCCGTACCGGTCGCAGATTTGGCGCAGGCGAGGGAAGTATTCGGGCGGAGGAACTAGGACGCCATTCGTGCCCACCACCGGCTCGGCGATGATCGCGGCCACGTCGCTCTCGTTGCGGATCATGTGCTCGATGTAATCGGCGCAGGCGATATTGCACGACGGATAGCTGTGCTTGATGGGGCAGTCGTAGCAGTTGGTCTCCGGGGCGAAGGCAAAGCCCGCACCTTTGCCGCCGGGCTCCATCGCCCAGCGGCGAGGATCGCCGGTAGCTGCGATCGAGCCCATGGTGGAACCGTGATAGGAGCGGTAGCGGGAAATAATTTTGGTCTTGCCTGTGTACATGCGAGCGATTTTGAAGGCCGCTTCGTTGGCTTCCGTACCGCTGGTGGCAAAGAAAAATTTGTTCACGCCCTTGGGCAGCACTTCCAGCAGCTTGGCGCTAAGCAGGGCGCGCGACCGGGTGGCATAGCCAGGCGCAACGTAAGCCAACTCCTGGGCTTGTTGGGCGATTGCCTCCACTACGCGCGGATTCTTGTGCCCCAGGTTCACGCACATCAATTGCGAGCTGAGGTCGAGATAGCGCTTTCCGGCGCCATCCGTAAACCAGCAACCTTCCGCATCGGCGATGTAGAGCGGCTTCCAACTCTTCTGGAAGCGCCAAGTGCCGTAGTTGGTCTGCCGCGTGACGGCAGAAATCTCTTCAGAATTAGACGTATTTGCTTGTGAGGTTTCGATCATTGCGGCATGCTCCTTAAAAATCGGCATGAAATGCACTACCGGACTCCAGGCCTATGCCCGAGGTCCGGTGTGCATTGCATCTACCTATGCGCTCGGCTCTAGCGCACCTGCGGAAAGCCTAGATCCACTTTGCTCGTGGACGGATCAGGCCAGCGGCTGGTGACGACCTTCGCGCGTGTATAAAACTGTATGCCCTCGGGCCCATACATGTGCAGGTCGCCGAATAGTGAGTTCTTCCAGCCGCCAAAGCTGTAGTAGGCGACGGGAACGGGAATGGGGACGTTGATGCCCACCATGCCCACTTCTACATCGAACTGAAATTGGCGCGCGGCTCCGCCGTTTTGGGTGAAGATAGCGACGCCGTTCCCAAAAGAATTTTCGTTGATGAGACGGATGGCCTCGCCATACGTGGCAACACGAACCACGCTCAGCACGGGCCCAAAGATCTCGTGCTCATAGCAGGCCATGCCGGGCCGGACGTTGTCGATCAGCGAAGGACCGAGGAAATATCCCTTCTGGCCCGTCAATGGATGCTTGCGCCCGTCAACCGACACCGTAGCGCCCTCGCTCACAGCCCGGTCAAGGTGAGATGCGACGCGGTCGCGGTGCTCGCGAGTAATGAGCGGCCCCATCTCGCTGGCCGGGTCGGAGCCGGGGCCAACTCGAATACGGTCCGCGCGCTCGCGGATGGCGGCAATGAGCGGGTCGGCCACACTGCCCACGGCTACCACCACCGAGATGGCCATGCACCGCTCGCCGGCCGCGCCATAACCGGCGGAGACTGCGGCGTCGGCGGCCATGGCGATGTCGGCGTCGGGCAAGACCAGCATGTGATTCTTGGCGCCGCCCAGTGCCTGTACCCGCTTGCCATTGCGCGTAGCCACTTCGTAAATGTGCTTGGCCACCGGCGTGGAGCCCACAAAGCTTACCGCTTTGATGTCGGGGTGCTCCAGGATGCGATCGACGGCCACCTTGTCGCCATGCACAAGATTGAGAACGCCGTCCGGCAGGCCCGCTTCCTTGGCCAGCTTGGCGATTAGAACGCTGGCCGAAGGATCCTTCTCAGACGGCTTCAGGATAAAGCAATTGCCGCACGCGATTGCGTTGGCCAACATCCACATGGGCACCATGCCGGGAAAATTGAAAGGCGTGATGCCTGCCACTACGCCCAGGGGCTGGCGGATCTGGTAGACGTCTATGCCGCGGCTGGCCTGCTCGGTGTAGCCGCCTTTGAGCAGATGGGGAATACCGCAGGCAAACTCCACGTTTTCCAGGCCGCGCGCCACTTCGCCCAGTGCATCGGGGATGGTCTTGCCGTTTTCGCGGCTAATAATGGCTGCCAATTCCTGCTTGTTCTTTGCGATCAGATCGCGATATTGGAACAGGATTTCGGCGCGGCGCGACAGCGAGGTTGAGCGCCACTCGTGGCTGGCCGCCTTGGCGGAAGCGACCGCACGATCCACATCGGCCGCGCTGGCGTAGCCCACCTCTGCGCTGACCTCACCCGTGGCAGGATTCATCACGGGCCCGCTGCGCCCTGAAGTTACGGCTTCCGCCTTTCCGCCAATCCAAAGAGGAATTGCGGCGGGGGTTAACGTCTCAACTGTATTCATGATTATCTCCACTCCTCATATTCAAGCATATTCGATTGCAGTATGTGCAACACCCCATTCCCGCCTATCCAGCCCCAGGGACCACGGTTTGTGCCACATCGTGGGGCGCGCGGCGCAACATGCGCCCACGGCCCGGTTCGCCCACAAAGACTCCATCGCGCACCTGCACGGCGCCGCGCACGGTCACCAGCGCGGGTCGGCCTTCGACGTCGAAGCCCTCAAAGGCGTTGTAGTCGTTGTTCACCTGTTGCGTGCCCGCAGAGATTTTCCCCCGCCATGTGGTGTCGTAAACCACCAGATCGGCATCGGAACCGACCGCGATGGCGCCCTTCTTGGGAAACAAGCCAAAGAGCCTGGCAGGGCGCGTGCTGAGCGCGTCCACGAAACGGTGCAGATCCAGGCGCCCGCGCTTCACCCCATAGGTGTACATGAGGTTCACGCGATCCTCGATCCCCGCAATGCCATTGGGGATTTGCGTGAATGCCTTGGCGCCCAGCAGCTTTTGCTCCTGGTCGAAGGGGCAATGATCGGTGGCGACCGTATCAATCATGCCTGCCTGCAGGGCGCTCCACAGCACCGGCAGATTGCGCTCGTGACGCAGCGGCGGCGACATGATGTACTTCATGCCTTCCACGCCCGGCCGCTCGCCATACGACTTGTCGAGCAGCAAGTGCGGCAGAACGGTCTCGACGTGGAGCTTGACCCCGCGCAGCTTGGCCTCCACCGCAGCGCGCAGCGCCGGCGCGCAGGAGAGATGAACCACGTAGCCGGTGGCACCCGTCTCTTCAACGAAGGTGGCGAAGCGGGATGTGCCCTCGGCCTCGACTGTCTCGGGGCGGCTAGGTTCGTGCCACTCCGGGCCGGTTTTGCCCTCCGACAGCAGTTGCTGCTGCAACTGAGCCACCAGCTCGGCGTTCTCGCAGTGCGCCGTGGTGATGACGCCCAGCTTGGCGGCCAGCTTGAGAGTCTGGAACAGCTCCTCGTCGTTCACGCCAAAGAAGTTCTTGTAAGAAAGAAAGACTTTAAAGGAAGCCGTTCCATCGGCGACGATCGCGCGCAGTTGCGCCTCCGTTTCCTTGCCGTTGTAGCGCGTCACCGCCATGTGGAAGGCGTAGTCGCAGGAGCTGTTGCCTTCCGCTTTCTCCTTCCAGAGCTGGTATGCTTCCAGCGCGTCGTCGTTGCGCGCAGGGCATACCATCTCAATGAACGCAGTAGTCCCACCGATCAGCGCTGCCTTGCTGGCAGTGGCGTGCGTGTCCTTGGCGAAGGTGGCCATGAAAGGCAGATGAATGTGCACGTGCGGATCGATGAACCCGGGAAAGACCAGTTTCCCCGTGGCGTCGATCACCTCGGCTCCCGGCGGCGGGTCAAGCCCTTGCCCGATGGCGCGAATGGTTTCGCCTTCGATGAGAATATCGCCGCGCGCGTGCATCTCTGCCGTGACAATCTCTCCGCCTTTGATGAGCAATGCCATGAGAACGTTCTCCTTTCCGGCATCGAGCCCGCCATGCCGCTGAAGTAGCGTCAGTGAATATTGATCCCCGTCTGCCTCCGGTAGGCATTCATGGCGTCCCAATCTTCGGTGATCTCGGGTCGCTGTTCCGACAGTTCGCCCCATGTCACTGGTTTTCGCCAGGAAGGAAGCTCGATCATGGCGATGCAATTGTCCACCGGGCAAACGTTGTAGCAGAGACGACAGCCCACGCAGTCCTCTTCGCGAACTACGGGTTGGGGGCGCGTGTCCACAGCCTCATGCTTCCCATTCGAGCGCGGATCGTAGGAAAACGGCTGTACCACCTTGCCTTCACGCGAAACCAGGTCGATGCATTGATGCGCGGCGTCGTTGCATGATACGTAGCAGAGATTGCACTTTATGCACTTCTCCGTATGGATGCGGGCCACGGCGCGGAAGGAAAGGTCCAGATCCTTGAAGTCCGAAATGCGATGTAAGCTGCGGCCGGTGACCTCGGCAACGGTCTTGAAGCCCTTCTCGTCCATCCAGTTCGAGAGGCCGTCGCACAAATCTTCGATGATGCGATAGCCGTAATGCATCACCGCCGTGCAGAGCTGAAGGCTGGAGGCGCCCAAAAGCAGAAACTGTGCGGCATCCTCCCAGGTGGTAATGCCCCCCATGCCGGAGATGGGCAGGCCCGATTTGATCACCACCTCGTCTGTTGCGAGCGCGGTTAGCATGTTCAGTGCGATGGGCTTCACCGCGGGCCCGGCATAACCCCCATGGCCGCCCTTGCCGGCGATGCTGGGAGTGAGTTCTAAAGTGTCGAGATCGACACCCACGATGGAATTGATGGTGTTGATGAGCGATAGCGCGTTGGCGCCGGCGGCCACCGCCGCGCGCGCGGGCATCACAATATTGCTGACATTGGGTGTGAGCTTGACGATCACCGGAAGCGTCGCCACTTCCATCACCCAGCGCGTGATCTGCTCGCAGTACTCCGGTACCTGGCCCACGGCCGAGCCCATGCCGCGCTCGCTCATGCCGTGCGGGCAGCCGTAGTTCAGTTCGATGCCATCGGCTCCGGTGTCCTGAATGCGCAGCACGATGTCGTGCCAAGCCTCAGGTTTTGACTCCACCATCGCAGAGACGATGACCGCCCGGTCCGGCCAGGCGCGCTTGACCTCGGCAATCTCGTGCAGATTCACCTTCAAGGGCCGGTCAGAGATCAGCTCCACGTTGTTGATGGCCAGCATGCGCTGATGGCCGAAGCCCCATGCCCCGTAGCGGTTTGAAACATTAAGCACTGGCGCGCCGATGGTCTTCCACACCGCACCGCCCCACCCGGCTTCAAAGGCGCGGTGAATCTGCGCTCCGGAGTTGGTGGGCGGCGCTGAGGCCAGCCAAAAAGGATTAGGGGACTGGATGCCAGCGAAGTTGATCCGGAGATCCGCCATGCTCACCTCACGTCGGCCTGCGCTGCCTGACGGTTCAAATCCTGCGCTGCCCTGGATGGCGGCGCGTGCTGCATAAGCTTTTGATGAATGGCTGCGGCGGCCAGCTTGCCGTCCTCCACGGCCATCACTGTTGTAGCCGCTCCCACGGAGCGGATGCAGTCGCCGATGGCGAAGACGCCGTCCAGACTCGTCTTGAAATCAGAGTCCACCGCAATGAAGCCCTTTCGGGTTTCAAGGCCCAGAAGCGTTGCCACCGCGGGCTTTTCCTGGCCAACCGCTTTCACAACCTGATCGGCTTCCAGCACGAACTCGGAGCCTGCAACCGGCGAGGGTGCCGGGCGGCCTGAAGCGTCGGGCTCTCCCAACTGCACACCCAAACATTCCAGTCCCGTAACCTGCCCGCTCTCCAGCAAGATGCGCCCCGGCTGCGCCAGAAAGCGGAACTCGATGCCTTCATGGCGGGCAAACTCGTACTCATGCCTGTAGCAGGGCATCTCGCGCTCACTGCGGCGGTAGACGATCGTGACGCGCCCCGCTCCCAGGCGCTTGGCGACCGTGGCGCAATCAATGGCCGTGTTGCCGGCCCCGATCACGATCACGTAGCGGCCTGCTTTCAGGCTGGCCGCATCGGTCTTGCTGGTCTCAAGATAGGTAAACCCATCCAAGGCGGCTTCCTCACCCTCGATGCCCAGGCGTGGCGTGCCGCCCAATCCCACGCCGAGCACAACGGCGTCGAAGTCCTTTTGAAGCGCGGCCAAACTAACATCCCGCCCCAATTCAACTCTGGTCTCGATCCGTACGCCAAGACCCTCGATCATTCGTGATTCCTCGATAGCCACCTCGATTGGCTCGCGCAGCCCGATAATCCCGTAGGTCGAGAGCCCGCCTGGCAGAGCGCGCCTTTCAAAGATGGTGACTGCATGGCCCTGCTTGGCCAGTTCGCCGGCGCAGGAAAGTCCCGCCGGGCCCGCGCCGATTACGGCAACGGAGCAGCCCGTGGACGCGCCTCTTGCAGGCAGATTTCCGCTGTGCCTCCAAGCGTAGTCCATGGCGTAGCGCTGCAGACGCCCAATGGAGATGGGCTTTTGGACGGCGCCCAACACGCACGCCCCTTCGCATAACTCCTGGACTGGACACACGCGCGCGCACGTAGCGCCGAGCAGATTCGAGGCCAGAATCGTGCGCGCTGACCCGCGCAGATTGCCCGTGGCGATCTTCTTGATGAAGCGCGCAACGTCAATGTGCGTCGGGCAGGCGTGCGTGCAGGGTGCGTCAAAACAGAATAAGCAGCGATCTGCCTCAACCGCGGCCTCGTGCGGAGTCAACGGCGGCAGTTGTTCGGCGAGTGCCTTTGCCATTGGAGTGCCATCCCGTTCCATCCAGCGGCTCCTTCATCAACGCATGCACGCCAAGCGAAAGGGGTCGGCAGCGGCAATGCCGGTCTTCGCGCATTTGCGGACACTTCAGGCCGGTTGACGTCGAAGTCCATATTGTAGCGCAGATTTTATTGCACAGATCCAGTCCCGTAACAGCCGCAGATCGATCACACGAAGATATTTCTCGTGCTGGGTCGGTTTGAAGGATACGGAGCTCA
>JAKABE010000139.1 GCA_021801945.1 Acidobacteriota bacterium | reverse complement strand
CGCCAAGAGCCA
Source organism: Acidobacteriota bacterium (assembly GCA_021801945.1). The sequence goes on along the minus strand of JAKABE010000139.1, from coordinate 7,813 downwards.
CAGTGGCAACGTGGGCGGGGAATAAGGCGGTGTCCATCTGCGCGGTCCAGGTTCTGATCTCGATAGGCAGGGCGGGATCGAGAGTGTGGAGGGTGCGGTCGAGGACCGGGGCCAAGTCGGCAGGATCACGACGGGAGCGGGCCACCAGCCAGATGTTGGTGGCGGGCTGTTGGAGGAAGGAGAAGAACATGGCCGGCTGCTGATCCTCAGTGAGGCTGCGGTATTTGCCGTTTTCGACGACGCCGACGATCTCAGCGCGCCTTCCGTCCCAGTACTTGAAGTGGCCGCCGATGGCCTTCTGGATGGAGCCGAAGACCTTGATGGCGAAGCGACGGTTGACCAGAGCCACGCGAGGAGCTTTAGCATTGTCGTCTAAAGTGAGGTTGCGTCCGGCAAGCAGGCGCGTATCTGCAGCCTGGAGGTAACCGGGCGAGATGCGGTAGAACATGGCGTCGGCGGCATAGTTTGTGGGGCGGAAATCGGTGGTTGCGTCGGTGTAAACGTAGGAGTCACTGCCCCCGAGGGCGAGGGGGACGTAGTCGATCGAGCCAACGGCGCTGACGCCAGGGATAATGGCGACGGCATCCAACATGCGGCGCTGCATTTGGGGCGAGTCTTTGTCTGTATATCCGGCCATGCGCAGATCTGCTGTGGCAAGCATGGCGTGCTGGGGGACGAAGCCGTAGTTGCTGCCGAGGGACCGGACGAGGCCACGGACGGCGACGAGTGAAGAAGTGACGAGCACGGCACAGATTGCGATTTGGGCCACCAGGAGGGCATCGCGGGGTGTGAACCGGCGGAGGCTGGTGACCGCGCGGCCGGCCCGAAGGGTCTGCCAAGGATCGGAGCGCAGAACCTGGCGGACTGGGGCCATGCCGAAGATCAAGCCGCTCACGAGGGCAAGTAGGAGAGCCACAGCGTAGGTGCGGAAGTCAGGGTTGACGGGAACGTTAATGGGAATATCCGGCATAGGCTGCCAGGCGCTGAGGCCATGAAGGATGAGGACACCACCGGCGAGGCCGACGATGCCGCCAACGACGGATACGAGCACAGCCTCCGTGAGCAGCTGGCGGAGGATGAGCCGACGGCGCGAACCGAGGGCCAGACGGAGGGCGATCTCTTTGGCGCGGTCGGCGGCGCGGGCGGCGAAAAGGCTGCCGAGATTGGCGCAGGCAGCGAGGAGGATGAGGCCGGCAAGGAGCATGAGGCCGGCCATGAAAGCGCGCGCGGGACCGCCGAGGTAGTCGCCCACCAAGCCCGGCCTGGCGAGGGTGAATTTAATTCCCTCATCGTCGGAGGGGTAGGTCTTGGAGAGCCAGTCGCCGATGCCGTTGAGGTCGGCCGCTGCTTGCGCCGGGGTGACGCCGGGCTTGAGCCGGCCAATGACAAACGGAGAGTGATTGCCGCGATATTTCAGGCCGTTTTCGCCCTGGATCGCAGGTTGCTCGACGATGGGAATCCAAAAAGCAGGTGCGAAGAAGAGCTCAGTGCCGCGAAAGCTGGGCGGGGCCACGCCAATGATGGTGAAGGCGTGCTTGTTGATCTCGATCATCTGGCCGATGACGCCAGGGTTACCGAGAAAATGGCTGTGCCAGTAGGCGTAGCTAAGTACGATATAGGGCGCACTACCATAGCCCTTTTCATCGGCAGCGTGGAAGAAGCGGCCGAGAAAAGGATGAATGCCCAGGCTATCAAAGTAGTTGCCGCTGGCAAGGTAGGGCCAGGCCGTGGAGGGATGACCGCCTGTGTCCACGCCAACCGAGCCGATGATCTGGAAGAGCATCAGGCTCTGGAAGGTGCGGTTGCGGTCGCGAAGATCGAGATAGTCCTGATAGGACTGCGACGGCCACTGGAAGCGCTGCACCATGTAGAGGTTTTGCGCGTGGGGCACGTTGACCGGACGGAGGATCAGCGCATTGAGAACGCTGAAGACGATGGCGTTGGCGCCGATGCCGAGGGACAGAGTGATGATGGCCGTGACGGTGAAGCCGGGGGATTTGAGCAGCTGACGGGCTGCGAATTTGAGGTCGGCAAACATGCAATGCATGGGTGTACGCGATTAGCGGCGGCGAAGTTCCCCACAGTGGAACAGCCACTGTGGATTTTTAAGCGGCATGGATTTGTTGCGGTAAAGTAGGCGCGAATCTCAATCGATCTCCACTACTGAGTGCAGCTGACGGAAGCGCTTGGGGCGGGCGTCTTCACGATGGAAGAATCGTTCACTCTGGCCCGCGGCGCAGGCCGGGCTTGGGGATTTTTTCCTTCTTCCCAGGCTTATGCCATGGGGCTACCGTCTTCTGTCTGGTTCGGGGGCTTAGGTAGGGCAAAACAAAGCTGAAAGACTTGGATCGGGCTGGAAAAGCGCGATCAGAATTGATGAGACACCACACGGAAACTTACGGAATCCGTTCCACGGTTGCTTGCGGTCGACAGCGTACCTGGGCCATGGGTGCTCCGTACCCGGTTTCCGAGGGTTGGCACTTTCCCGGAAATGAAACCGGGAACATAATGTAAGTGATGCCGAAGACCAAGATTATTCACCGATTGAAGCGGAAGCGCGGACTCAAAAAAGGGGAACGGCTTCTCATCCGTGACGCGCAGAAGGCTCTCGGCTCACTGTTCAGACCGAAACCGAAACCGAAGCGGCCCAGCGGACCTCACCCTGAGTAAACCGTTACCCTTCCCTTGTGGTTCGCAGCAAGGGGAGCAAATCCCAGGATTTTTTTGTTAATCGATGGGCAGGTCCCAAGCTTCAAGAGCGCTTTTGAACGCTGTCATGAAGCGGCCAGCGTCGGCGCCGTCGATGGTGCGGTGATCGAAGCCAAGACAGAAGTACTGGACGGAGCGGATCGCAATCGTGTCGTTGCCCTCGGCATCGGTGAGGACTACGGGCTGCTTGGCGAGATTGCCGATGGCGAGGATGGCCGAATCGGGCTGGTTGATGATGGGCGTGCCGAACTCCTCGCCGAAGATGCCGGAGTTGGTGAGCGTGAAGGTGGAGTTGCCAACCTCGTCGGGACTGAGCTTTTTGGCGCGGGCCCGGGCGGCGAGATCGGCGATGGCGCGAGCCAGTTGTGGAAAGGCAAGCTGATCGGAGTTGCGCACCACGGGCACGATCAGGCCCCACTCGAGAGCCACGGCGATGCCGAGGTTGATGGACGGGTGGTAGAGGATGGACTGGCCGTGAGGGCCATCGACGAGCGAGGCGTTGGCGATGGGGAAGCGGCGCAGGGCCTGGATGGCAGCCGTGGCGATGAAGGGCATGTAGGTGAGGCGGACGCCGTGGCGCTGCTCGAAGCTGCCTTTGGCGCGCTCGCGCAGGCGTACGATGCGGGTCATATCCACCTTGTAGACGGTGTGGACATGAGGGCTGATCTGGAGGCTCTCCACCATGCGCTGAGCAATGATGGCCCTCATGCGGGTCAGGGGGACAGGCTCGCCGGGCAGCGGCGGCGCTGCCGGCTGTTGGACTGGAACGGCAGGCGCGGCGGCGCGGGGCTGGGCGAGATAGCGCAGAACGTCTTCCTTGGTAATGCGGCCGTCGGCGCCGGTGCCGGGGATTTGAGTCAGATCGATGTTCTTTTCTTTGGCGATGCGGCGAACCAGGGGCGAGGAGCGGATGCGGCGCGCGGGCGCAGGCCCCTGCACGGAGGGGACAGGCGCGGCGGGCACCGGCGCCGGAGTGGCGGGCTTGGGGGCCGGGGCGGAAACACGGGCCGCGGCCGAGGCGGCGCCATCGATAACCGCGAGGACTGTATTGACCCCAACGGTTGCGCCTTCAGGAACTTTGATCTCAGCCAGGACTCCGGCCGCGGGAGCGGGAATCTCGGCGTCCACCTTGTCGGTGGAGATCTCAAGGAGGGGTTCGTCCTTGAGTACGGCGTCACCCGGCTGCTTGAGCCACTTGGTGATGGTGCCCTCGAAGACCGATTCGCCCATCTGGGGCATGATGACGTCAGTTGGCATCCAAATCTCTCCCGGCGGCTAGGGGATTGCGCGTGATGCGCCGAGCTACCTGCCGGATTATAAATTGCTGGCGGTGGGGTGGGGCGCGCAGTCAGGTAGGTACATCTCGCGCAATGTGCTCTCATTGAAGGCAGATCCTGCTTGCATCTCTTTCCCTCTCGCAGACTCCGAATCACGGGAATCGCCTATGGCTTTGTGGCTTCCACACCGGCACGGGCGGATTGGAGGTAGGCGAGCCAATCCTCGATCCCGGCGCCGGTCTTGGCGGAGGTTTCAAGGACCGGAATGGAGGGACGGACCTCGGCGAGGTTGTGGAGGGCGAGGCCTCGGTCAAAGGCGCAGGCCTGGGCGAGATCGATTTTGGTGAGGACGGCGGCGTCGGCGGAGTTGAAGAGACCGGGATACTTAAGGGGCTTGTCTTCGCCCTCTGTAACGCTCATGAGCACAACGCGAAGGGTTTCGCCGAGGTCGTAACTGGAGGGACAAACGAGATTGCCGACGTTTTCGATGAAGAGATAGTCGAGGGAGGCGAACCCCGCAGCCGGATCAAGGATGGTCCAGGCATCGAGGTGCTTGGTGATCATCTCGGCGTCGAGGTGGCAGACGCCGTGAGTATTGATCTGGCGAACCGGTGCGCCGCTCAGAGCCAGGCGGCGGGCGTCGTTGTCGGTTTCTAGATCGCCGACCAGGGCGGCGGCTCGCAGGCCGCAGGCGCGGAGCCGGGCGAGAGTGGTCTGCAGAAGCGCGGTCTTGCCCGCGCCGGGACTGGAGACCAGGTTGAGCACGAGGACGCCGGCGGCCGAGAAGCGGGCGCGCAGGAGAGCGGCGAGTTCGTCATTCTTCTTGAGAACACCGCGGCGCAGCTCGACGATGCGGGTGGTCATAGGCGCTCCTCGCTAACCGGCGCAGGGGCAATGGACGGCGCGCCGGACGCGGCAATTTCGTGTTCGGCAGTTCCCTGCTCCGCAGTTCCCGCCGCGGCCGTTCCGGCTTCTTCGATCTCGATTGACTCAATCTCCAACTCGCGGCCCTGACGAAGATCGGCGGCGGGCCGGCCGCAGAGCGGACAGCGGAAGCTTTGCAGGCTGTCGAGCGTGGAATCCCGATCGCAGGCCGCGCAGTGGACGACGGCGGGCAGGGTGCGGACAACAAGAGCTGAGCCGGCAAGCGGTGTGCCTTCGGCGGCGATCTCCCAGCAAAACTGGAGCGCGTCCTCGACGACAGCGGCCAGCGCGCCCACACACAGACGGACCGCGATGACGCGCGCGCCGGGATAGGCTGTTGCCGACTCGGTGACCGCGTCCACGATACTCGCGGCGATGGAAAGCTCGTGCATTGGACCCAGATTGTACGCCTGAAGCGCGTTGGCCGCTGGTCTTTTCCATCACGCGGGGGCAATGGATGCAGTGTACACTTCCTCTTTGCGGAGGAGCGGGTTTGCATGCGCGCTTGGGGCATGCTGGACAGCAGGTTCAATCACTATCGCTGGGGGGTGCAACCGCCGTTTCCGCCTGCTGATTCCGTTGGAGTGAAGGACGATGGCCTTTGCGCGAAAGATTACGAAGACTCGCGCGGCGCTGAACGAAGCCGGGCTCTATGAGTATGCGGTGAAGGCGCTGGGGCGTGCCATGCGCTCGGAGGCCGAGTTGCGGCGGCTGATGCGGCTGCGGGCGGCGCCGGACGAGCGCGGCGAAGCAGCGATTGAGACGGTGCTGGCGCGGCTCAAGGAACACGGCTACCTGGACGACGCGGCCTTTGCCGAGACCTATGCGCGGCTGCGCCAGGAGAATGAAAAGCTGGGCGCGCGACGCGTACGGCAGTCGCTTGGCCAGAGGGGCGTCGCGCCTGGCATCATCGACGAAACCATCGCGGCGCGCTACGGGCAAACGAACGAGGAGGCACTGGCGCGGGCGCACCTGGAGCGCAAGCGGATCGGCAAGCCCAAGAACGAGAAGGAGACGGCGCGCGTGATGCGGCGGCTGGCGGCGGCGGGGTTTTCGGTGGGCGTGATCGCCAAGATTCTGCGCCAGTGGAAGGTGCCGGAGGAGACGCTGGCAGGACTGGAGAACCTGGAGGACGAAGCGCCGGAGGAGTGACCGCGGAGTTTACTCCGCGGGGATTTTTCACTCCTCGGGAATCGGGAAGCCGCCCGGTAGCATCGAACAAACAGCCCAACGGCCAAGGGGACGCCGCCGCCAGCGATGGCGCAGTCACTCCCGGCCCCTTGGCGTCTATGCGCAACCGCCTATCACGCATCGTGAACTCCTGGGGAACGCGCGCCACGTTCCATGTGTACCAGTACGTCTGGGTGCTGGCGATGTTAGCCGTGCTGGCCGCTCTAGAGACCAACCGCATCGGGCTATTTCTTGTGCCACCCTTCGGCGCTACCCTCACGATCCTTCTCGTTTTGCCGGACGCCTCCATCGCCCAGCCCTATGCACTGATCGCCGGCTCGGTTACGGGAGCGGCGCTGGGCACCGTGCTCAGCATCTATCACCGCGGGCCGGTCGTGGCCATCGTCGCAGCCTTCCTGGCCTTCGCTGTACTCAACCTCATGCGCTCCTATCACCCTCCCGGAGTTGCCCTGGCCATGTATCCGCCGCTGCTCCACGCCGGCCTCTGGTTTCCCGTTGCGGTGGTTCTTCCCTTCACCACCGTGGCTGTAGCCTCGGCTGCGCTACTCAGCCGGATGGTCAAGAGCTGGCCGCAGTATCCCAAGCCATTGCGGCAATCGTTCCCGTCCCAAATCCCGCCTCGCGAGCCGCAAAGCCCCTATCCTGGGTGAACATTGCCCTTCTTTGCATTCCTGTCCGTGGCTCGTTTTGAAGCACCTGGGTGCACCGCGCGCCCCGTCGGCGCCTCTTTCAGGCCGATGGATCGGCAAATCGGGTTTGGAGCTGAATCACGAATTTCGGGCGATTGGGGGGCTTCTGGGGCCTCGCGATGTGACGCAAGGCACAGGCAATCGTATACTTGGGACGGTAAGTGTAGTAATGGTTCACAAATGCCCGCAAGGCGCATCCGGAGTGCTGGGGTGACCGGCGTGCTCAGACAATTTTGCCTTCCTATGGTGCGCTGAGCAGCGTTTAGTGCCCTTTTCACATGGACCGTTCTTGCGGAATCCAGGCCCCCAGCGGCAGGCGTATGCTGCGGAGGCAAGAAAAATGAGAAACGCGGAGGATTTTGCACCATGGCGCAGGGCGTGATGGAAGGAGTGTCTGCCACAAGCGCAGGCTCGGGCTCAACGCAAACCAAGTATGTGTACTTTTTCGGCGGCGGCAAGGCGGATGGCAATGGCCGCATGAAAGATGAGCTGGGCGGCAAGGGCGCCGGCCTGGCAGAGATGACCAACGCGGGCCTGCCTGTGCCTCCGGGATTCACCATCCAGACCGAGGCCTGCCGCGAGTACATGCGGGGCAAATTGAGCCCGCGGATTGATCAAGAGATGTACGCCGCGCTGGAACGCCTGGAGAAGATGCAGGGGCAGAAGCTGGGCGCGGGCGAAAATCCGCTGCTGGTTTCGGTGCGCTCGGGCGCCAAGTTCTCCATGCCCGGCATGATGGACACCATCCTCAACCTCGGCCTGAATGACAAGGCCGTGGAAGCGCTGGCCAAGCGCAGCAACAATCCCCGCTTCGCCTATGACTCCTATCGCCGCCTCATCCAGATGTTCGGCGACGTTGTGCTGGATGTGCCCAAGAAGAAGTTCGAGCACATCTTCGATGGCTTCAAGGCCAAGAAGAAGGTCAAGTTCGATTACGAACTGACCGCCGAGACGCTCCAGGAAATCATCGTCGAGTACAAGAAGCTGGTGAAGAAGGAGACCGGCAAGGATTTTCCGCAGAAT
>JAKABE010000138.1 GCA_021801945.1 Acidobacteriota bacterium | reverse complement strand
TCACTCCTTGATTCAACAGGGCGGCGCCTGCTGCCGAAGCCGCCAGAAACTCACGCCGGTTCATTGCCATTTCCTCGCTCCTTTTGTCTTGAGAGTGGTCTCCGCTCTCGCTGGGCCCGCATTCAATTAAGCGCTTTCCACTCCTCAGTGCTTTCTCCGAAATCCACCCCAGTCTCCCTCACTATGCTCGCGATCCGCTGCGTTCCATAGCGCAACTCATCCGATCGGCTTGCGCATGCCGTCACAGCTCCGGTGCAATCGATCACTACGCCGGCGCGAAGTACCTCGGTCCCTACCCATTCCTGCGGCAAACCGGCAGGAATAGAGGACCTCCCCGCGTATCAGTGCGCTAGATCCGCAGCGTCTACAACGCAACTATCGGAATTTTTGCGACGTGGCGCAGTATATTCAGGCACATATGGCATGTCAAGGGTGTGCGCTGAAGATGCGCGGCTGGAGCGAAGAGAAAAGCGAAAACCGGGGATGCCGGCGACCTCAGGACCCGTTCAGCAGCTGCTGGGCTCCCGCTTCCAGCGAGCTCCCGTCTCAGTCAATTTTCTTTGCTCCCTGATGAGCGCAACGCGGCGCTTTCGTTCCATTCCAGATCACGCGCGGGTGGAGACCGCGACATTTTGGCGCCGGCGGCCGAGCGACGGTTATCAAGCGACGGCCATCAAGCGTATTCGTTAGGGCGAGGTTATATGGTGAAGAGATACGAGCTGCAAGGAGTGGGTTGGATGCCGCGGATGTTGATTCTTGCCGACGATCTGACCGGCGCCGCGGACTGCGGAGTTGCCTGCGCCGCCGCCGGCCTGGAGACGGTGGTCGCGCTGAACAGACTCGCCCGCAGCGCGGATGCCGAGGTCCTGTCGGTGGACGCCGATACACGCCGCATGACGCCGGAGGAGGCTTGCCGTGAAGTTGACCGGCTGATCCGCCAATGCGCTCTGGACCCAGACCTGCTTTTCTTCCAAAAGATCGATTCGACACTGCGCGGCAATGTGGCGGCGGAACTGGCAGCGGCGCTGCGGACATATGGCAGCCTGCATCAAGTTGCAGGCGAGACTGTAGCCGTAATGGCCCCGGCATTCCCGGCCAATGGACGGACGACGGTCAACGGAGTTCAACTGGTGCGAGGACAACCGCTTCATGACACCGAGCTGTGGCGGATCGGGGGAATGCATGGGCGGGCCTACATTCCAGATCTGCTCCAACAGTCGGGACTAGAGAGCGCTTTGCTGCATCTCGACGCTGTACGGGCCGGCGAGCCCGTGCTGCTGGAGAAGATGACGGCTGCCGCTCGCCAAGCCGCCGTCGTGGTTTGCGATGCGGAAACGGAAGCGGATCTAGCGGCAATCGCCCGCGCCTCGATGGAGTTGAGACAGAGAGTGATCTGGGCCGGTTCCGCGGGGCTTGCCTACCACCTGCCGAAGGCCGCGGGGCTGCCGCGCACATCGAGGAGTGCGGAGCGTGTGCTGAGTTCACTGTCCGGCCCGCTGCTCTTCGTGATCGGGAGCATCTCGCGCAGATCGGTCGAGCAGGTACAGCTTCTGATTCGCTCCTCACGAACCGTCCATATCACCGCCCCGGCCGAGGTTCTGTTGGCTGGAGAGCAGACACGGGGTTGGCGTCAACTGGTGGGCGAGCTGGAGGGCGCCGTAGAGAGGAATCAGGATCTAGTCCTGGAGTGCGCTCCCGAACCCGTGGTGGGCGCGGCACAGAGGCCCATGCTCTCTGCCGCGCTTGCACAGATCACGACCGCGGTGCGCGGAAAGATCGGGGCCCTGATTGCCTCGGGAGGCGAAACAGCGCGCATGGTCTTCGATGCCTGGGGAGTGACGAGGATGCGACTGATGGGCGAGATTGAAAAAGGCATCCCGATTGCGACCGCGGAGGATTGGAGTCGGCCCCTGCCCATCATGACCAAAGCGGGCGACTTTGGAAGCTATGAAGCCTTGCTGAAGTGCCAACAATATCTGCGCCGAACAAGCCATCTGCACCGAACAAGCCAAATCTGACATCTTGGAGATGAGAGAGAATTACTTTATGGAACTGCCGATCGTTGCCATCACAATGGGGGATGCCGCCGGCGTAGGCCCCGAAATCATTATGAAGAGCCTTTCCTACCCCGAACTGCACGATCAATGCCGGCCGCTGGTGGTAGGAGATGCGGCGCGCCTGAGGGAGGCAGGCCGCATCGTCAAGAGCAAGATCGCGGTCAGAAGCCTGGCTCCGGACGACATTCATCCCGCGCGCTATGCAAGAGACACGGTGGACTGTCTCGATCTGCAACTGATCCCGGCGGATTTGGCTTGGGGAAAGCTATCTGCCGTGGCGGGAGAAGGCGCGTTTCAATTTGTGAGGAAGGCGTGCGAACTGGCGATGGCGGGAAAAATCGCAGCCATCTGCACCGCACCGTTGAACAAGGCAGCTCTGCATTTGGCGGGGCACAACTTTCCCGGACATACGGAACTGCTGGCAGAACTGACAAGGACACCAGAGGTGTCAATGATGCTGAGCACACCGAAGCTGAAGGTCACGCATGTGACCACGCACATCGGCCTCCTTGACGCCATTGCCAAAATCGAACCTGGACTCGTGGAGCGCACGATCGCCCGGGCGCACGCGGCGATGGTGGGAGCGGGGAACGCGAGTCCGAAGATCGGCGTATGCGGAATCAATCCGCACGCAGGAGAGAACGGGATCTTCGGTCACGGCGAGGAGGAGGAAAAGATTGCGCCGGCGATTGGGGCTAGCCGGCGCAAGGGATGGGACGTGACGGGACCGCTGCCTGCCGATACACTCTTCTACCTCGCGCAGCGCGGCGACTACGATATGGTGATCGCGATGTATCACGATCAGGGCCACGGACCAGTGAAGGTGTTAGGGCTTGAGGCTGGCGTAAACATCACGCTGGGACTGCCAGTGATCCGTACATCAGTGGATCACGGAACGGCCTTTGACATCGCCGGCACCGGCAAGGTGGACGAAAGAAGCATGGTGGAAGCCTTGCGCCAGGCCGCGGCACTGGCCTCAAAGAAGGTGGGCGAGCCGCGGGGATGACCATCACGCACGCAACGGTCTTCCACCAGACTCGGCCGTTCGTCCGCTCCTGGCACCAAGAGCCAAGTAGGCCATGACAGACCAGAGGCTACTCTGACCGTCGCAGATTGGAACCGAGGGCTGAGTCCCGGCACATCCGCTATGGGATGGCGGCCGTCCAGTGACAAGCGGCCAGGGACGGCAGGCTCTCACGACATACGACGGCCCCGCAGAATCTTCTCCGCGGGGCCGATGTGAAGAAGCTCAGGGCCGGTTTTACCGCGTCTTCGCCACTTCCTCCACCGTTACCGGATCAAGGAAGGGCATCTGCGCCCGCAGTTTCTTGCCCACGATCTCAATCGGGTGCTTGGCCTCTGCTTCGCGGAAGGCTAGGAACTCCTTGCGCCCCGAGTTCTGGTCAGCCAGGAAGCGCTTGGCAAAGGTTCCGTTCTGGATCTCGGTCAGAATCTGCTTCATCGCCTTGCGGCTCTCTGCGCCGATCACACGCGGTCCGCTCACGTAGTCGCCGTATTCGGCGGTATCAGAGATCGAGTAGCGCATGTACGCCAGGCCGCCGCGATAGATCAGGTCCACGATCAGCTTGAGCTCGTGCAGCACCTCGAAGTACGCGCTCTCCGGCTGATAGCCGGCCTCAACCAGCGTCTCGTAGCCAGCTTTGATGAGCGCGCTCACTCCGCCGCACAGGACCGCCTGCTCGCCGAAGAGATCGGTCTCGGTCTCTTCCTTGAAGGTAGTCTCCAGGACTCCGGCGCGCGTGCAGCCGATGCCCCTGAGGTAACTCAGGGTCAACGCATGAGCCTTGCCGGTTGGGTCCTGCTGGACGGCGATCAGGCCAGGCGTTCCGCCGCCTTCCATGAAGACTTCGCGGACGCGGTGACCTGGCGCCTTGGGCGCGGCCAAACCGACGTCGATTCCGGCATTTGGCACGATGGTCTTGAAGTGAATGTTGAAGCCATGCGCAAACAAGAGCAGCTTGCCCGGCGTCAGGTTGGGCCCAATCTCGTCGGCGTACAACTTGGCCTGCGTCTGGTCGGGCGTGAGGATCATCACCACGTCGGCCCACTCGGCGGCCTCGGCCGGCGTGAGGACCTCCAGTCCGGCCTTCTGCGCCTTGGCGACGGATTTCGAACCCGCCTGCAGGCCCACCTTTACCTGTACGCCGGAGTCCTTCAGGTTGAGGGCATGGGCGTGTCCCTGTGATCCGTAGCCGATAATCGCCACCTTCTTGGCCTGAATGAGGCTGAGGTCGGCGTCCTGATCGTAATAAGTCTTGGCCATAACTGTCTCGATTTCCTCCGCTGGTTGTATTCTCTGTTGATTTTGCGTGAACCGGCTGCAATTCCCTTTTGCTGTTCTGTGTTTGAAACTCGCGACAGAATCAGGCTGTTGTCCTAAGCGCCGTCCGCCGCGGCGGACTGAGTCGAAGGATCTGCGGTTGCCTCTCCGCTGCAACCAGGACAATCCGGTTGCAGGAATCAATTGTCTGGAGCCTCCGTTTGTGTGCCGCTTATCGACTCCACATGAACAGCCTAAATCCCCGACGAGGTCTCGCCTTCAGCTGATTGCTTGGGCAGGCAAATCGGCGATAAACACTACTCCGCCTCGGCTGCCATGCGATTCTCCAGCGAGCGCGTCGTGTCTTCCGCATCGCCGGTCCCGTTTACATTCATTGCCTTGAGGACGCTGCTCACGTGGTGGCCGCGCCGCATGGTCATCTTCCCGCTGCGGCATACTTCCAAAATACGGCTCTCGTCCTCGCGGAGGATCTCGATCAGCCCCTCGATCTTGCTCGCAACGCCGGTCATCTCAATCATCAGCGACTCAGACGTTAGATCGACGATACGGGCACGGAAGACCTCCACCAGGTCGAAGATTTGCCCGCGATTCTGGGGTGTGGCCGCGACTTTGATGAGGGCCAGCTCGCGCGTGACCGCCGGCGCCTGCGTAATGTCGTCCACATCCACGACGTTCTCCAGTTTAAACAGGCTGGCGCGGATGCGGTGGCCGGCCTCGGCGGAGGCCTCGCATACCAGCGTGATGCGCGACTGTCCGGCCCGCTCGCTTCGCCCGACGGTCAGCGAGTTGATGTTGATGTTCAGCCGCCGGAACAGCGAGGCCACACGCGTCAGCACGCCCGGCAAATCTTCAACGTAAGCAACAAATGTGTGCAGCATAAAGCAGCTCCTAGCTTCTGGCTCCTAGCTTCTAGCTCTCTTCTACGGCGCCGATTAGAGTCTCGCACAGCCGATTCCACTCCCAGCGGCGCAGCGCCGCCGGGAACCGGAGGCTAGCAGCTAGAAGCTGATTGATTGTTACTCGTCCGCAGTCTCCTCCAGCGGGTCCTTCATACGCTTGCCGGGCCGCCGGATCATCTCGTGCAGGGCGCTGCCAGCGGGGATCATCGGGTAGACCGACTCTTCTTTTTCTACTTTGAATTCGATTAGAAACGGCCCCGGCGCCGACCGCGCGGCGTTGACGGCTTCACCCACCTCGGGGCGCTTGCGCACCACGCAGCCTGGAATGCCGTGCGCATCGGCCAGTTTCACGAAGTCAGGGCTCACCAGCGGGGTCGCTTCGTAGTTGCGCTCGTAGAAGAATTCCTGCCACTGACGCACCATGCCCAGGTAGCCGTTGTTGATGAGCGCGATGTTGATCTTGATCTTCTCTTGCACGATGGTGGCCAGCTCAGCCGAGGTCATCTGGAAGCCGCCGTCTCCGGCGACCACCCAAACCTCCTTCTCCGGGCAGGCAATCTTGGCGCCGATGGCCGCAGGCAACGCGAACCCCATCGTCCCCAGTCCGCCGGAGGTGATCAGCGTGCGCGGGCGCTCGTGGCGGAAGTACTGCGCTTCCCACATCTGGTGCTGGCCCACGTCGGTCGCCACGATGGCATCGCCGCCGGTCATGCGCCACAGGTCGTGCATCACATGCGCGGCGTACAGATGGCCCATATCGGGCAGGTTTTTGATGTCGTGCACGGCCACGGCACCCTTGCTGGCCTCGATGGTCTTTAGCCACGGCGAGCCGTCGCGCCCAGAGATGCGCGGCAGCAGCCGCTCCAGCACCTCTGCCAGATCGCCCACCAGGGCCACGTCTACCTTGACGTTCTTATTGATCTCCGCCGGATCGACTTCAATGTGAATCTTTTTGGCCTTCAGCGCGTAGCTCGCAGGCGTCCCGGTCACGCGGTCGTCGAAGCGCATGCCACAGGCAATCAGGAGATCGGCTTCCTGAATGGCGTGATTCACCCACGCCTCGCCGTGCATGCCCATCATGCCGAGATTGAGGGGGTGCGAGGCGGGAAATCCGCCCAGGCCCAGCAGCGTGAGCCCCACCGGGATCTGAGCGCGCTCGGCCAGCGTGCGCACCTGTTCCATTGCACCCGACTCCATCACGCCGTGACCGGCCAGAATCACCGGCCGCTTCGAGTTGCGGATCAGCTCCGCGGCCTGATCCAGCGCGGCATCCTCCACGCGCAGCATCGGATGCGGCCTATAGGGGCGCGGCTTGGCGACCTCGAAATCGTAGATAGCCGACGCCTGCTGCGCGTCCTTGGTGATGTCCACCAGTACTGGGCCAGGCCTGCCCGAGCGCGCAATCTGAAATGCGTGGCGCACCGTCGCGGCAAGGTCCTCGGCCCGGGTCACGAGGAAGTTGTGCTTGGTGATGGGCAGCGTGACGCCGGTGATGTCCACTTCCTGAAAGGCGTCCGTGCCCAGCACCCGGGTGGGAACGTTGCCGGTGATGCACACCATGGGAATCGAATCGAGCATTGCGGTGGCGATGCCAGTCACCAGATTCGTAGCGCCCGGACCGCTGGTCGCCATGGCCACGCCCACCTTGCCGGACGCGCGCGCGTAGCCGTCGGCCATGTGCGCCGCGCCCTGCTCGTGGCGCACCAGGATGTGATGGATCGGAAACTTGCGCAGTGCGTCGTAGACGGGCAGAATGGCGCCGCCCGGATAGCCGAAGACGTCTGTCACGCCCTCGCCCACCAGCGTGGCCCAGAGAATCTCCGCGCCCGTCAACCGCGTCGGCGCCGTCAGATGCGCATTCGATGATTGCGAGTTCCCCTTCGTAGCCATCGTCGTTACTCACTTCTTAGCTGTCCGCTGTCAGCCTTCAGCTTCTGTTTGCTTGAGCCCGTTGATTCATCCAACTGATTCCGGTTGCGACACAAATACCCAATCACAACCGGTGCAACTTAGCCTGGCCGAGATTAGCTGATGGCAAAAGCCAAGAGCTGACGGCTGCTCTTTACGTCGTTGCCCCTTCAGACGCCGACTTCACGCGATCCACGTACTTCCGGAACACGCCTTGCGGCCAGCGCAGCGCCGGCGGCTTGAAATTCTTGAGCCGCGCCTTCATCTCCGCGTTGCTGATCTCCACGTTCAGCGTGCGCTTGGCAATGTCGAAACTGATAATGTCGCCCTCGCGCACCGCGGCAATCGGTCCGCCCACAAAGGCCTCGGGCGCCACATGCCCCGCGGTGAATCCTCGCGTCGCCCCGCTGAAGCGTCCGTCGGTCAAGAGAGCCACCTGCGCGCTCAGTTCCGCGTTGGAGCTGATGGCCGCCGTCACCTGCAGCATCTCGCGCATGCCTGGCCCGCCCTTCGGCCCTTCGTAGCGGATCACCACCACGTCGCCCGGCTTGATGCCACCCGCCTGCACTACCTTGAAGCAGTCTTCCTCGCAGTCGAAGACGCGCGCCGGGCCGCGATGCTCGTACTTGCCCGCCGCGGCGATCTTCATCACGCAGCCCTCGGGCGCCAGGTTTCCCTTCAGGATCACAAGGCCACCGTTCGGCTTG
>JAKABE010000137.1 GCA_021801945.1 Acidobacteriota bacterium | reverse complement strand
CCGGATCGCGGTGGCGGTGGTGCTGGCCATATTGCTGGTGGCTGGCTGGTTTGCAAGAGTTTCAGGGGCCTATGGCGCAGTGTTGATCGTGCGCCGCGACCGCAGGATGTGGTACGGGGTGCAGATGATCTCCGCCTTCGGCACTCTGGCGCTGCTGATCGTATTCTGGGCGTTGCACGGGCTGAACGTGTTTTCGGCCATCCTGATCAATGTGGTCGGAATCATTTTTGTGGCGTCGGCCTATTACGCCCGTGCGCGCCATCTGCTGGGAGTGGGGGGAGTTTCCTCCCCGCGCATCCGGCGCGAGATAGTGCATCTTGCGGCGCCTAATATCGCCTACGCGATCTTTTATGCCTTTCAGGGACAGATCGGAATGTTTCTCATTGCGGTCTTCGGGCACACCCATGCCGTCGCCAGCTTGGGGGCGCTGACCCGTTTGGCTAGGATCTACGCCCTGTTTGGATATATGGGGCCGCTTCTGATTGAGCCTTATTTCGCCAAGTTGGGCAGGGAACGATTGCTGCGCAATTATGCGCTGGCGGCTGCCCTGGTCAGCCTGTTCGCCGCCACAGTTACAGCGCTGGCCTATTGTTTGCCGCAGGTGTTTCTATGGATACTGGGTCCCAAATACGCGAACCTGCGCCTGGAAGTCGTGCTTATGCTGGCTGTGGCCGGCCTCGGCTTTGTTTACGATATGTTGGGCATCATCAATAGCGCGCGCAAGTTTGTCTATTGGTGGAACGGCATCTCGACCATCGTTCTCACAATCGTTGTTCAGATCGTTTGCATTCTGCGAGTAGACCTTTCTTCGGTCCGCGGCATTTTGATGTTCTCTCTGGCTACCCTGACCACATGGCTCGTGGTCGCCGTCGCCACCGGAGTCTACGGCTTCCTGCGCGGGCCACGCGAATATATCAGTACTCATCTGGAGGCAGACGCTTTGAGCTCCCAGATCATCTCCTCCGAGGGCCTGCTTGAGGAACAAGGAGAGACGTTCCAGTGAGGATTCTCATTTGCAGCTACGTTTTTCCGCCTAGCATCGGGGGGATTGAAACGGTGTCGAAAGTCCTTGCTGAGCAATTCAGCAGCATGGGAGCCAGCGTGACGGTGGTGACTCATACGCCCAGTGACGGCCATGTCTCCGGCGGTTACGAAGTGGTGCGGCGTCCGCCGGTGTCGAAGCTGCGCGCGCTGGCGCATAAGTGCGACATCATCTTGCAGAGCCAAATCTCGTTGCACACATTGTTGCCGCTGTTGTTCTGTGGAAAACCGATTGTGATTGCTCACCATGTTGTATGGAATCGCGCCGGCGGCATCCACGGCACCTGGCAGCAGCAGCTGAAGCGCTTGGTGATGCCCATTTGCGACAATCTGGCCGTGAGCAGAGCGGTGGCGGGATCCTTGCCTGTCAAGAGCACGGTGATCGGTAATCCCTTCGAGGCCGATGAGTTTACGGTCGATGGAGAGACGAATCGAGACAAGGACATTGTCTTTCTGGGAAGGCTGGTCGACAAGAAGGGATGTAATGTCGCGCTGCGGGCGCTGGCGATCCTAAGGAACGAAGGACTGCGCCCTTCCTTCACAGTAATCGGAGATGGCCCGGAGATGCCTATGCTGAAACGGCTGAGCCAGGAACTTGGGATTGCGGGGCAGGTAAACTTTCGTGGGGTCATGCGCGAAGAGCGGGGGAGGGAAGTAGCGCGGCACAAGATCATGGTCATTCCTTCGACCTACGACGAAGCTTTTCCCTTGGTCGCTTTCGAGGGTCTCGCTGCAGGATGCGTCTTGGTGGCTGCTGAAGCGGGTGGATTGCCTGAAGGGGTAGGTCCCTGCGGGCTACTTTTCCCGCCGCGCGACGCGACAGCATTAGCGGCCGCGCTTAAACGACTGTTGACCGAGGACGGTCTAAGAGAGAAGCTTCTGGCTGGGCGAACCGCTCATCTGGAACAGTTCCAACCGGAGACGGTAGCGCGGCGGTACATGGGGGTCTTTAAATCGGTGTTGGAGAAGAGGCGGAGTTGATCCGGAGTTAGAGACCTTCTACCGGAGGTAACGCAAGCCGATTACCTTTGCTACCGCGAAAGATCCCAGAGATCGTTCCCTTTTATTGTCTGCGATCGAAGTATGACCTTATGCTTGATATCCACTGATCGTTGTTTTCTGCCGAATCCATGCGATCCGGTACCCTCATGAATAGGGGATGCGGAGCAGTCCCCAAACAGCCGGTGTGCTCGCGTGGGCATTGGACTCCGGCGGAAAGAGGTTTCAGGATGAATGTTAAGGGTAAAAGAATTGTCGTATGCGGCGCGGGCGGATTTATCGGTGGCCACCTGGTGAAGCGCCTCCAGGCGCTGGGCGCGGATTTTGTGCGCGGTGTCGACGTCAAGCCGCTGCAGGAGTGGCACCAGGTTTCTAGCAGCGCGGAAAATCTAATTCTGGACCTGAAGGAGAAGGAGAGCTGCTACCGGGCCGCGCAGGGCGTGGATGTGGTGTTTCAGCTTGCCGCAGACATGGGCGGGATGGGTTTCATCGAGAATAACAAGGCACTATGCATGCTGAGCGTGCTCACGACTACCCATATGCTGCTGGCGGCGCGCGACAGCGGTGTAAAGCGCTTCTTCTATTCGTCGTCGGCGTGCGTTTACAACGGCGAGAAGCAAAAGAGCACGGCGGCCGTTCCGCTGAAGGAGGAGGATGCATATCCCGCGTTTCCCGAGGATGGTTACGGCTGGGAGAAGTTGTTTAGTGAGCGCATGTGCCGCCACTTCGAGGAGGATTTCGGGTTGGTGTGCCGCGTGGCGCGCTACCACAACGTCTACGGTCCCTTCGGCACCTGGGATGGCGGCAGAGAAAAGGCCCCTGCGGCGATCTGCCGCAAAGTGATTGAGGCGAAGAGATCGGGCAAGCGCGCGATCGAGATCTGGGGCGACGGCCACCAGACGCGCAGTTTTATGTACATTGACGACTGCCTGAAGGGCACGGTGGCCATCACCGAGAGCGACATCGATTATCCGATCAATCTTGGATCGAGCGAGTTGGTGACCATCAACCAGCTGGTGGACATCGTCGAGGAGATCGCAGGCGTGCAACTCGAGCGGAGCTACAAGCTGGATGCTCCCAAGGGCGTGAACGGCCGCAACAGCGACAACACGATGATCTTCAAGGAGCTGGGATGGGAGCCTTCGATCAGATTGCGCGATGGGCTGGCAAAGACCTACGAGTGGATCGAGAGCCAGATGCCGGCGCTAGCCCATGCGCGCGGATGAACAGTCCCCTTGAGTGAGCTCGGAGATGGCCGGGAGGTGGAAGGATGGGAGAAGGCGAAAAGCGCAAGATCCTGGGCCTGACCTTTCATGTCGGCAACGTTGAAAGCGTAGTGGAGCGGATGCTGGATGGCGGGCTGCTTGTGGTTCCGGCAGCCCCCGCCTTGAAGGATCTGGCTTCGAATGCCGCATACCGGGAGGCGCTGCAGGGCGCCGATGTGGCCATCACGGATTCGGCCTTCATGGTGATGGTCTGGAATCTGCTGGAGCGGGACTCGATCCAGCGCGTTTCCGGTCTGGAGTATCTCGGCGAACTGCTCAAGCGTGAAGACGTGCGGCGAGCTGGCAACACGCTTTGGATAATGGCCGGGCCCAAGAGCACAAGTGCGAACCTGCGATGGTTGGCATCTCAGGATATCTTCGTTCCTCCCAGCCATATCTACGAGGCTCCGCTGTACGGCGCCGAAATCCGCGATGAGGTTCTTGTGGAAAGAGTCTCGGCCTTACGTCCGAAGCATGTGGTAGTGACTCTGGGCGGCGGAGTGCAGGAACGGCTGGGGTTGTATCTCAAGCGAAACCTGGATTACCTGCCGGCCATCCACTGCATTGGCGCAGCCATTGCTTTTTGCAGTGGCGACCAAGTGCGGATTCCGATGTGGGCCGACCGGTTCTATCTGGGCTGGTTGTTCCGCTGCGTTTCGTCGCCGCTACGCTATGTTCCCCGCTATTGGTCTGCGCGCACGCTGTTACCGCTCATCTTGCGCTATCGCAGCGAATGCCCGGCTGCAGCGGCGGCCATAGTGTCCAACCAGGAAGAATCCGGCTGAGGTTTGCGCTGCGGCAGGGAATATCCGGTTTGTCCTGCTCCATTGGCAGGAGATTGGAAATGCAAGGGTGCAAATCTGCATCCATTCAGTCAGAATGGAAGAGCATGCATATAAGGTTATGGATGCGGACTGGGCACCTTGCAGGGATGATGTGCGCAGCCCGGGGGCAGGCTTGTGATGATTGCTTTGACCGAGGAGAATACCACGCGATGAACCCTTGCGCCAGGTTCAAGTTTCTCTGCATTGCTCTGTTGACGACAGTCTGCTTGATGGGATGCCAAGCAGTAAAAGCACAGCAGAGCGGGCCTTCGGTCAGCACCGGCGCCGAGGCTTCGAGTCAGGGCGTGGCGGCGCGCGGAAGAACGGCAAGGCCGACGGTTGGATCGGGTGGGGCGTCCAGTTGGATGGGAGCGAGCCGGTATTTCAAGGCAGGAGTGGGGAGTTTCGGGGGGGTGAATTCATCGACCTGGAGAGCGGGTGCGCGGGCCTTCGGCTCGCCGCGGGGAACGAGTTCGGTTCCCGGACCCTTGGGCCCCAGCTCGATGCGGGAAACAAACTCGATGACGCGACAGATGGCCGTTGGCTCAGTACCGGGGATAAGCTCGGCAACGGGAACCGGGATCAGTGCACCAGCACAGGGAACGGTTCTAGCCGTGGGACCTGGAGCCTTCGCAGCTGCACAGCCGGCGAGTTGGGTGGCGGGACAACGCAGCTTCGGATTATCTCTTCAGGAGGGCGGAATCTGGGTAGCTCATCCGGGTTCTCGTGCAATGGTCCGTCCTTCCGCGGGTGGCACGAGTGCCGTTTCGAGCGGAGGGAGTTTATTTACGTCTCCCACCTTATTTTCTCTACCTCCTCTTAGTTCCGCACGAGCCGCCGGGCTACGTCGGCCTTCTTTTCAAGGGGCGCGCTTTGGATTTGCTGGAGGTAGTGGCGGAAGCCTTCCCGGACCTTTTGGCGCGGAGCCGTTTGGGGGCGGGTTTCAGGGACAGCACATTCGGCACGGCCCCATGTCAAGTCGAATGGGTTACGAAACGAATTTCCATACGCGCTCAGCTAAGTCCCGTCTGGCAACGCAGTGGGGACTCAAGTCGAGCCGATCTCACACCGGTGCCAAGGGAACCCTGAATGGGGCCTTTGGCAGCCAGAGTGATGCCCCAGGGAACCAAAACGGCACGCTGGAGAGTCAATGATGGCTAGGCCTGGGCGGAAATCTACACTAACCGCGAGGCAGTCGGTACGTGGCCAACAGAAAGTGGGGTTCTTGCTCGCCTGTCTGCGGCTTGCAATTCTTTAGCGAGGGTACGGAGGCATATCTTCATCGTGGCACTCGACCGGGAGGAATGGGCAAGCCTACAAACTGCCTTCATCTACAGTCCTCACGAACCTACAAGTCGGGGTGAACGCCCGGGGGCCACAATGATCGCGCGATGTGACAGCCTCGGCGTCGCCAAAAATTACAGCGCACCAAATCGCGGATTCTAAAGCTTGCTAATCCGCCAGATACAGAAAGGTTACGTGAATAGCACAAACTATGTCTGAAACGGGCAAACACATTCTGGTAACCGGCGGTGCCGGATATATTGGCAGTCATGCCGCCAAGGCATTGGCCGCGAACGGCTTTGTGCCAGTCACCTACGACAACCTGGTCTATGGGCACCGTTGGGCGGTCCAGTGGGGGCCGCTCGTCGAGGGCGATATTGGAGATCGCAGCAAACTGATTGCGGTCATCCGCGACTATGAGATCCAGGCAATCATGCATTTCGCCGCCTTTACCTATGTCGGCGAATCCGTGGCCCATCCAGAGCGTTATTTCAACAATAATGTTCTTGGATCGCTGAGTCTTTTTGATGCTGTCATCGAGACCGGTGTGCGCCACGTGGTCTTTTCGTCGAGCGCCGCCACCTATGGCATTCCCGAGCGTGTGCCAATCAGCGAAGAGGCCCCACAATCTCCTATCAATCCATACGGCGAGACGAAGCTCGTCATCGAACGGGCTTTGCGCTGGTACGGCGCGGCACATGGAATCACCTGGGCAGCATTGCGGTACTTCAATGCCGCCGGGGCGGACCCCGAAGGCCAGCTCGGTGAAGTCCATCAGCCGGAGACTCACTTGGTGCCGCTTGTGCTGCAGGCTGTGCTGACGGGCAAGGCAGTGGCTGTCTACGGTAGTGATTATCCAACCCGCGACGGAACCTGCGTGCGGGATTACATCCACGTGACCGACCTGGCGGATGCTCATGTTGCGGCTCTCGAGTATCTGTTGAAGGGAGGCGCCTCGACGGCCCTCAATCTGGGCACCGGACATGGCTACACGGTTCGTGAGGTCATCGAGGCCGCGCGGAGAGTCACCGGCCTCGAGGTGCCCCATCGTGTGACGGAGCGCCGGCCTGGCGATCCGGATGCTCTGATTGCCGACCCCGGGCGTGCGGAACAAATCCTCAATTGGCGGCCGCGGCGGTCCACGCTGGAATCCATCGTCGCTTCCGCATGGGCATGGCATACGCAGGCGGCCAGGAAACTCTCCGCTGACCGCAAATCAGTCGAGGCTCAACCTAAGTTGAGATGACACCGCTCTCAGATCTTGGCGTCCACCAGGAAGGGGTACCAGAAGGCTTGCAGCCCCGGGAAAGGAACGGCATCTGAGAAGAACGCTGCAATGAGCAACCTTGATCTTGAAGGCAAGCGCGTCTGGATTGCAGGGCATCGTGGGATGGCAGGGTCGGCCATCGCCCGCGGCTGGCAGGAGAGGGCTGCGAAATCGTTACGGCCGCGCGCAGCGATCTCGCTCTACGGCGGCAGGCGGATGTGAACGCCTGGATGGCGGAGAAGCGAATCGACGCGGTGTTTATGGCCGCCGCGACCGTCGGAGGCATTTTGGCGAACTCCACGCGGCCGGCGGAGTTTCTCTATGACAACTTGGCGATTAGCAGTAACGTGATCGAGGCCGGCCGGCGGACCAGCGTCAAGAAGCTTCTGTTTCTGGGCCGTCTTGCATTTATCCGCGCATGGCTCCCCAGCCGATGCGGGAGGAGATGCTCTTGAGCGGCGCGCTCGAGCCGACCAATGAGTGGTATGCCATCGCTAAGATAGCCGGCATAAAGCTGTGTACTGCATACCGTCGCCAATATGGCTGTGATTTCATCTCTGTGATGCCAACAAACCTTTACTGTCCGGGCGACCGCTACGACGCACAGAGTGGCCACGTGATCGCGGCCCTGATGATGAAGATTTACGCCGCTAAGATGAATCACAGCCCTACTGTGGAGTTATGGGTGAGCGGCACGCCGAAGCGAGAATTTCCTTATTCCGAAGGCCTGGCCGGCGCCTGCGTCTTCGTAATGAAGAATTACTCGGGCGAGATGTTCTTGAATGTGGGCACCGGGCGCGAGATGACGATCCTGGAGTTGGCGGAGAGCTTGGGACGCATCATTGGCCGGAAGGGTGAATTCACGTTCGATTGAACAAAGCCCGACGGAATGCCACGCAAAGTTATGGACGTGAGCCGGCTGGCCGAGCTGGGATGGACAGCGCCGACCGATTTCGACGCCGGAATGCAGGAGGCCTATCGTTGGTATGTGGAGAACGTAGCTTCGAAAGTGGGCTCGACAGCTCAGACCAGGCAAGGCTGGACCTCGGACATTGCGCTTCGGCGATGTCTATGAGACAGAACTTAGAAATGGATATGACTTCCAAGCGGCGCGAGCGCACCACGCACAATATTGCATCGAGTTCAGATAATCCGTATTGCCGCGCCTCCTTCAGATGGGGCAGCCGTCTGGCACG
>JAKABE010000136.1 GCA_021801945.1 Acidobacteriota bacterium | reverse complement strand
TGACCTGGCCGCCGGGATAAATCTCCCCGACGGTGAAGCACTGAGCTAACGAAGTCGCTGCAGCGGCCGCCTCCGGCGCGGCGATCGAAGCGAAGCCTTGCGCTCTGCTGCTCATGCAGTCCATTTGTTACTGTGGAACCATGGCTCAAACCGCCGTTTCCTCCAGCGACGCAGCACTCGATCTTGAAACCCTAGCCTCCGACGTGGTGGCGCAAGCCATGAAGGCCGGAGCCACGGACGCCGAGGCCGTGGCGCGCGAGGGCGACGAGTTTACCGTGAATGTGCGCCTGGGCGAGGTGGAGACGCTCAAGGAGTCCGGCTCGCGGAGCCTGGGGCTGCGCGCATTTTTGGGCCGGCGGTCGGCCTCGGCTTCCACCAGCGACCTGACCGCGGACGGTATTCGCCGCCTTGTCGAAGGCGCGCTGGCGCTGGCCCGCGTCACCGAAGAGGACCCATTCACCGGGTTGCCGGATGCGGGCGAATTCGGCGCGGCCGATGGCGATCTGCACCTCTATTACGAGGATGTCTACTCGCTCTCCGGCCCCGAGCGCATCGAGTGGGCGCGGCGGGCTGAGGCCGCGGCCATGGCCGCCGATCCGCGCATCACCAACTCCGAGGGCGGCAGCTTCGACGCCTCCACCGGGCGCAGGGCGATGGCCAACTCGCGCGGCTTTGCGGGCGGCTACCGCACCAGCTACGCCGGCGTCTCCGCGGCCCCGCTGGCCATGGACGCCAACGGCCAGATGCAGCGCGACGGCTGGTGGTCCAGCGCGCGGCGGCTCAAGGATCTGGAATCGCCCGAAGCTGTCGGGGTTGAGGCCGCGCGGCGCACGCTGCGCCGCCTGGGCGCGCGGCGCGTGCCCACCCAGCGCGTGCCCATCGTCTTTGCGCCGGAGACGGCGCGCACGCTCATCGGCTCCCTCTTTGAGGCCGTCTCCGGCGACACCATCTGGCGCGGCGCGTCGTTTCTGGCCGGAAGACTGGGCGAGACCATCGGTGTCCCCGCGCTGACCATCGTGGACGACAACACCATGCTGCTGCCCTCGGGCGCAGGCGGCTTCGGCACCTCGCCCTTTGACGGCGAAGGCCTGCCCTCGCGGCGTACGGTCGTCGTCGAATACGGCGTCCTGCGCAGCTATCTGCTCAACACCTACACGGCGCGCAAGCTGGGGATGAAATCCACGCACAACGCCTCGCGCGCCCTGGCCGGAACGCCCGGCGTGGGCTGCGGAAATCTGTATGTCGAGCCGGGTACTCTCACGCCCGAGGAGATCATCGCCGCAGTGCCCGCCGGCTTCTACGTAACCAGCCTGATGGGCTTCGGCGTCAACGTGGTCACGGGCGATTACTCGCGCGGTGCCGCCGGCCTGTGGATCGAAAACGGCCAGCTGACCCATGCCGTCGAAGAGGTGACCGTTGCCGGCAACCTCGGCGACATGCTGCGCAACCTAACGGCCATCGGCAACGATCTGGTCTTCCGCAGCGCGGTGGCCTCGCCCACGTTGTGCATCGACGGGATGACGGTAGCCGGTAGTTAGGGTAAGGCGTCACCTCTTTCGTCGATTATGCTTGGCTTGGGCTTGAGAGCCCGCCGCGGCGGGCGAAAGATGGCAGCCCCAGGCATAGCCTGGGGTTGCGAGCGGCGCTCCGCATCCCAGCACGTGACGACTCTCTGGGTACGGGCGTAAGAAAAGCAACCATTGATGCAGGTAATCGCTTTCGATCCCGCCGACCCAAAAGCTGCGCTGACCCAACTGCCGCGCAGCGCCGCCGTCTTTGCTCTCTATGGTGCCGAGGCGCATGCGGAGCCTTACATCGGCCGCACCCCCAACCTGCGCGCGCGCCTCGAACGTCTGCTCCAACCCTCGCCCCAGCATCCCCGTCGCCTGCAACTCGCGGGCCGCGTGCGCCGCATCGAGTGGCGGCTGACCGGCTCCGAGTTCGAGTCTCTCCTCGTTCAGTTCGACTTGCTCCACCAAGTCTACGGCGCAAAGGCGCTCGAACGGATGCACCTGCGTGCGCCGGCCTTTGTGCGCTTCCTGGGTGGTAACGCTTATCCACGCATCACGGTCACCCACCGGCCCAGCCTGCGCGAGGCCGATTGGGCCTATGGGCCGTTCCCCTCGCGCGCCGCGGCGGAGCGATTCTCAGAGGAGGCGCTCAAACTCTTTCTCCTGCGCCGCTGCACCTTCGACCTGAACCCCGACCCGAGCTATCCCGGCTGCGTCTACTCCGAGATGAAGATGTGCCTCGCGCCTTGCTACAAGGGCTGCACGGACGAGCGCTACGCCCAAGAGTCCGTCGCGGTGGAGCGCTTCCTGGCTACGCGCGGCGAGAGCC
This sequence comes from Acidobacteriota bacterium, assembly GCA_021801945.1. Next base: position 5,589 of record JAKABE010000136.1, on the reverse strand, counting down.
GCCTGGTCATGGTACGCGCCCAGCGGGACGAGGCCTCGGTAAAGCTGGACTTTGAATCCGCCGCGGCCCTCCACGCGCAGGTGCAGCAGGTGGAAGCTGTGCGCGCGCTGGCCGCCGAGCTGGTGCGGCCGTTGAGCCAACTGCGCGCGCTCGTTCTGCAGGCCTCCGCGCATCCTGAAGAGGTAGCGGTCTTTCTGTTTGAGAACGGCCGGCTGCGCGGTCCGGCCGGTTTTTCGACCGTGGGCATGAGAATCCAGAACGAGCAGTCGGGATCGAGTTCACTGTTCGCGCAACCCGTGGCGATGGAGCCAATCCCGGAAGCGGGAGGGGACAGAGAGCGGAGTTCAGAGAAGCAGGGAATAGGGAACAGGGAACAGGGCGTAGAAAGCGGCCAAAGTGCTGCAACAGAGCAATCCTTGTATGGGCAGGCGGCCCATCCGGCGGGTGGTTCGCCTGCCGGAGCCCAACAAAACGAGCAGGCTTCAACCCCTGAACCACCGCAAGCTCCCGCCCGAATTCCCCGCGGCCTGCTTGAAGCGCGGCTGGAAGCCGTCCTGGCCGCGCTGGCCGAGACTGCCGCTCCTCCGTCTGCGACGGTTCGTCAGGGTCATCTGGCTCTGCTCAAGCGCTGGTACTACCGTCCCGAAGCGCGGCGCGCGGGCGAGATCTTCTTCCCGGACGCCGAGGGCCTCTGGCCGGCGAAGGCAGTCCTGCGCGGTGCGGGCCGGGTAGCTGCAAAGGCCCTGGTTCAGGCGATGAAGCCATGAGAATGCCGCACAGCAAGGAACGCCTGCGGTAGGCCGCCGCGAACGCGTTTCGCCTTGCGTTCCGCACCAACTGTGCGATGCAGCTCTCCTGTTGCTGGGGGAACGGGCGCGGTTGCCGCGGCGTATCATGGATGTCAGGTTGCACGCAGGAAGTTGCCCGTACCGCACGCGGTGTGAGGGCTGGATGTGGCGGGATTTGCCCGGAGCATTCGTGTGCGCGGAGAAGCTGTGGAAACGCTCATTCACGATTTGCGCTGTTCGCTGCGCCAATTGGGCCGCGCGCCAGGCTTTTCGGTTACCGCAGTCTTGACGCTTGCGCTGGGCATGGGGGCCACATCCGCGATCTTCACGCTGGTCTACGACGTGATGCTCAAGCCCCTCCCTTATCCGCATCCCAATCAGCTTGTGGTGCTGGAAGAGCAGGTTGCCGAGTTCCGCGACATCTATCCAAAACTGCCGCTGAACGCCAACAACTTCGTCGAATGGCAGCGGAGCAGCCGCAGCTTTCAGTCGATGGCGGCCATGCTGGAAGGCTCCATGCCGCTGGGGACGGGCAGCCATCCCCTGCAAGTGGAAGTCGTGAACGCAACCCCCGGAATCTTTACTCTGCTCGGCGCCGCGCCGCAGATCGGCCGCCCCTTTACGCGGCAGGAAGCCGTGGAAGGACGTGACCGCGTCGTCGTGCTCATGCACGGACTGTGGCGCACCGAGTTTCAGAGCGATCCGCACATCCTGGGCCGTTCGATCACGCTCAACGGATTTCCCTACACCGTCATCGGGGTCATGCCGCCCAGCTTCCATCTGCCCGTTGTCAACGCCTTCGTTCCGAATCTAAACCGCGCACACCCGGTTGAAGCCCTCGTGCCTCTGGTTTTCACCAAAGAACAGCTCAGTGAAGCCATGGGCAACTTCAACTACTTCGGCCTGGGGCGGCTGAAGCCGGGGGTTACGGTGGCCCAAGCCAATGCGGAACTCGATGCCTTGCAGCACCGGATCTCGGCCAGTCTTCCACCCCAGGAAAAGGGATCCCTTTCCGCGGTGCTGACGCCGTTCCAGCAGGCTATCGTGGGCAACAATCGTGCGCCGCTCCTCATCCTGCTGGTGGCCGTGGCCGGGTTGCTTGTGGTCGGATGCGTGAACATCGCCAATCTCCTGCTCTCGCGAGCCGTGAGCCGCCGGCACGAGATGGCCGTGGCCGCGGCACTGGGGGCCGGGCGCAGGCATTTGCTGCGTTTAGCAATGCGCGAAACCGGGCTGTTGGCGGCGATGGGCGGCGTCGTGGGCATTCTGCTGGCGGCCATTCTGGTGCCCCTCATGCAGCGATTTCTGCCCCCCGCCCTCGACTTCCGCGGACCGCTGCACCTGGATTGGACCGGCGCTGCCTGCGCCGTGCTCTTGGCTGTGGCAGCTACGCTTTTGGCGGGCGCCGCTCCAGCGTGGATCGGTGCCCGGACCCAGCCGCTGGAGGTGCTGCGCGGCGACTCGCGACTGGCGAGCGAGTCGCGTAGCAGCAAGCGCCTGCGCCGGATTCTGGTGGCTGTGGAAACCGCCGTCAGCGTGGCGCTGGTGATGACTACTGGACTGCTGATCACCAGTCTCGTCCGGCTGATGCGCACCGATCGCGGCTTCGACGCTAGCCGCGTGCTCACCGCCGATGTCGATCTGCCCAGCAAATCCTACATCGACGCGCAGACCAGAACCTCGTTTTATACGGCCGTTCTTGGCCGCTTGCACCAGCTCCCTGGAGTGGAGTCCGCTGGCCTGGTCAGCGTGTTGCCGCTCGCGGGCGATCAATGGATCGATATGATCCGTGTTGCGGGCGATACACGGCCGTTTACTAAGCTACCCTCGGAGCACTTCCGCTTTATCAGCCCCGGCTACTTGAAGGCCATTCACCTGCCGCTCGTTGCCGGGCGGTCCTTGACCGCCAGCGACCAGGGCAAGCTCAATGCCCTCGTCTCCGAACGGACGGCGCGCACGCTTTGGCCGGGCGAGAACGCGGTGGGACTCCACTTTACGCGCGGTGACGAGAAGAAACAGTTTTCGGTGATCGGCGTCGTCAAGGACGCGCGCACCATCTCCCTGGCGCGGCCTGACCCGATGATGGTCTACATGCCCTACTGGTACCGCAGTAATCGCAGCGCTGGTTTGGTGGTGCGCACGCGCCAGAGTCCAGCCGTGATGGCCGACGCCATGCGAAAAGCGGTGTGGAGCGTGGATCCCGCGGTCTCAGTGCCGCTCGTGCGCACCCTGGGCGGCGTGGTCGCCGACTCGGTGGAGAACCGCCGCTTCGAAATGGATCTCCTGCTCTTGTTCGCCGTCAGTGCGCTGCTGCTGGCAGGGCTCGGCGTCTATGGTGTCGTCACCTACTCGGTCGTTCAGCGCCAGCAGGAGTTCGGCCTGCGGATGGCGCTCGGTGCTCAGAGAACGAGCATCTACACCCTCGTTTTGCGCGATGGACTAACTCCGGTTCTGGAGGGTGCTGCGGCCGGAGCCATCCTCGCGTTTGCATTTGCGCGCCTGATCGCAAGCCTGTTGTTCCAGGTAAGCCCCTACAATCCCGCCATTGCCGTCGCCGCCATTGGCGTGCTCCTGGCTGCTGGCGTCACCGCGTGTATCCTCCCGGCGCGCCGCGCTGCCGCCGTCGATCCCATGCGGACCTTGCGAGCGCAGTAAGCCCTCCGGAGAGATCCCCTGTTGCGCTCAAAAGAATTGCTCGCCGTCCCTGAGTGGAGACTGTGAAGGTTCGTAAAGGATGCCATCGCCGAGCGTATAGGATGTTGACCGGCGCCAGCCTGATTCCAGGACGTGGCCTTACGCCGCGCTTGCCTCAAATCGCGGCTGCTCTGCCGCGGAATCCTCAAAAGGCATCAAGATCCGGTCCAGCCCCACCAGCGCCAGAATCTCACGAACGTGCCGCCGTGGATTAAAGACCATAAAGCTGTGCCCCGCATTATGGGCATCGCAATACAGCGCGATCAACGCAGACAGGCCGGCAGCGTCGATCCTCTCCACCGCGTCCAGGTCAAGCCACACATTCTCCTGCTGCACCAGCGGCTGGAGCCGCTCCACAAACCTCTCCTCGCTGCCCCGGATCAACTCCATGGCTTCGCCCGGTTCGCCCGCCTCGATGATTACTGGGACTGTTGCATCGCAAACTATGCCGGTCATAAGAACCTCCTCCGAGCGCCCCACCCGTACCTTATGATTGGCCCTTCACTCTGTGGGAATCAGCACGCAGACAGCCAAACTGGCGAGATCGGCAAACGCTTGAATTAGCTCGGGAATATCTTTCAGACTTGCCCCTCGCCGCAGCCCCGCCTGTCCGATCCTGCCCATCTGCGTCCGCAAATGAACAGTCATTCCCTTATACGTGCCAGCCGTGAGGATGGTTCCAAAACTCCCGCCCTGCCGCGCGTCAGCCCCGGCAATCCCGCAGCAATCCTGCGTAGATCGACTTGGCCCGCTCTCAAACGGAAATCCTTCGTCTCCAACATCCTTGACCTGGCGCCTGAAGCCGCGGCGATTGCCTGGACTATGATGTGCTCGCGCTACGATGAAAGCAGGTTGCGTGCAATGTCCACCGCTGCCATCCTCATCCTGTTTGCGCATCTTGTCTGGATCTTGCTGGTGATCTTCGGCGCTTTGTGGACCCGCGGGCGTCCTGGCTGGACCACCCTGCACGTCCTGGCCCTGCTCTGGGGCATCGCCGTCGAACTCGGTCCATGGCCCTGCCCGCTCACTCTGGCCGAATCCTATATCGAGGCTCACGCCGGCCTGGCCGCTTACCAGGGCGGCTTTCTGCTTCACTACCTTGACGCCCTCATCTACCCCAACCTGCCTGGCTGGGCGATCAGCCTGGGCGGCACTACGGTCTGTGTCTTCAATCTCGGCATCTACGGCCGCCGGCTCCGCATCCACCTCCGCCGCAAGCCCTAGTGCCGTCTCCGCATGATTTCATTGCCTCCAAGGTGGAGCGCTGGCTGCAAAACCCGCACTCTCGGACGTCAATTGCCGACTCACGCGGATTGAGCCCTACTCCACTCAGTCCCAAACTCCGTTCTCTACGTCACAGGACGTTCCCACTCTGGCTGTGATAGCATCCGTTCTTTGGCGAGGAGCCCGGCGGAAATCTCTCTAAAGCCCTCCGCCCCGCACAAGCAGAGCCGCTCCGCATGGATGAGGAAGACGCCAGACCGGGAGCCCGGTCCCGGCAATCCGACTACATGAACGCCCCACTTGGCGTTCCAGCGCAATCCCTGCGCACCAAGTCCGAATCGCATCCATCCCCCCCTCGCATCGCTCCACTCGCGCACAGCACATCCTCTGCATCCGCGCCTTGTTCCAGACGCGGACCTGTCGGCTGCCGGGGGGGCCACCCTCGATGTTCCCACGGGCACGTCTCTGTCTGCGGGCCTGTGCCGCGCGTCGTCTTTTTTCTTGTGGCTGGGCTGGGGCATCGCTTACCCAGTCCGTCATTCGCATCAAGGAGAATCTTATGAAAACGTACCAGGGAAGTGAGATCCGCAACGTAGCTGTAGTGGGGCATGCGCAAAGCGGCAAGACCACCCTCGTTGCCGCGCTGCTGCATGCCGCTAAAATGACTCCCACCCAGGGCCGGGTCGCCGACGGCTCGGCCGTGACCGCCTACGACGAAGAGGAAATTGCCCGCGGCCTGACCATGCAGAATGCAGTCGCCTTTGCCGAGTGGCAGGGCACGAAGATCAACCTCATCGACACGCCCGGCTTCCACATGTTCACCCACGAAGCCCGCGCCGCGCTCTTTCCGGCCGAGTCCGCTATTGTGGTCGTCAACGCCCAG
>JAKABE010000135.1 GCA_021801945.1 Acidobacteriota bacterium | reverse complement strand
AGGCAATGCCGGCGGGCATGGGCTACAACTGGATGGACATGTCGTATCAGGAACAAAAGGCAGAACACGGCGTTTCGCCGATGACTATCTTTGCAATGTCGTTCTTGTTCGTCTTCCTAATCCTGGCCGCGCTTTATGAAAGCTGGTCGCTGCCATTCAGCGTGCTGCTCTCAACGCCCGTCGCCGTCCTTGGGGCATTCGGCATGTTGTATCTGCGGCGTGTAGTGGACCTGGCAATCATGCCTGCATACACGGTCGGGCTTGAAAATGACGTGTACGCGCAAATCGGCCTGATCATGCTGATCGGACTTGCCGCCAAGAATGCCATCTTGATCGTCGCCTTTGCCAAGGGCCAGTACGAAAGAGGGCGGCCGCTGATGGAGGCGGCGCTGGAGGGAGCGCGGCTGCGCCTGCGGCCGATTTTAATGACCTCGTTCGCCTTCATCTTGGGAGTCGCGCCGCTTTGGGAAGCGTCCGGCGCCGGCGCCGTTTCACGGCAGATTATGGGAACCACGGTTATCGGCGGCATGATCGGGGCAAGCCTCATCGGCATCTTTTTCGTCCCCGTTATTTTCTGCGTGGTCGAAAAGATCGCCGGCGCCCGAAGTGCGCGGGCCTTGCAGCCGGATGAAGCGCAGGCGGGAGGTGAAGGATGAATTATCCTCGCGTTCTACTGGCGTCGGCGGCATGTGGGTTTCTGGCCGGCTGTATGGTGGGTCCAAATTATCATCGGCCTGCTGTCAATACTCCTCCCATCTATCGGAGCCAGCCTAAAAGCTCTGCACCCCAGCCGTCCACTGCCTCGCTGGGCGACCAGAAATGGTGGACGGTATTTCGCGATCCTGTTTTACAGCAACTAATCCGCACCGCGTTGAAGCAGAATTACAACTTGCGCATCGCCGCGGCGCGCGTTCTTGAGGCGCAAGGCGAGGTTGGGATCACGCGCGCAAATGAGTTTCCAATGGCGTCTACCGGCGCACAAGTATTCAGCCAAAACTTCCCCAAAATCTCCAGCGTCTTTCCGTCCTTTCAGGAAACTGGCGGCATGTTGGATCTGTCGGTCCTCTGGAACCTTGACTTCTGGGGCAAGTACAGAAGAGAGACGCAAGCCGCTCGCGACCAGCTTCTGGCCACTGAATGGGGCCGGCAGGCCGTGATGGCCTCGGTGGTGTCCAGCGTGGCCTCTGATTACTTTCAACTTCGCGAACTGGACCTTGCGCTCGAAATCTCACAACGCACTCTCTCCTCGCGGCAAGACTCGCTTCGCCTTACTCGCGTCCTGGAGGTTCATGGCTCCGCCTCACAGCTCGATCTGCGCCAAGCCGAAGAACTGGTTGACGCCGCGGCGGAGCAGATTCCGAATCTGGAACGTCAGATTCAGCAGGAGGAAAATGCGATCAGCGCCTTATTGGGAGAGAATCCCGGACCGATCACGCGCGGCCTGAATCTGACCCACGAGCCGCTTCCTACTGCCGTGCCTGCTGGTATACCTTCTCAGCTCCTTGACCGGCGTCCTGACATTCGCGAGGCGGAGGCCAACCTGATGGCCGCCAATGCGGACATTGGCGTTGCCAAAGCCGATTTTTTTCCCAGCATTGCTTTAACTGGCAGTGGCGGATTTGAGAGCTACGCGCTGAACAGGCTGTTCGCCTTCAATACCTCATCCGCTTTGTGGAATAGCGCGGCTTCGGTTACTCAACCCATTTTCGAGGCCGGCGCTCTGCGCTCAGGCCTGCGGCTGGTTCGAGCGCAGGAAGAACAAATGGTGATGACCTATAAGCAAACCATCATCAACGCCTTCCAACAAGTTTCCGATGCGCTCGTCGCCTACCAGAAGGATCGCGATTTTTGCGAACAGCAGCAGCGGCTGACCGCTGCCGCTGCAGATGCTGACCGGCTTTCAAAGGTACTCTATCAGGACGGCGGCGCGAGTTATCTGCAGGTGCTCACCAGCGAAACGAACTACTTTGCGGCGCAACTCAACCTGGCCCAGGCTGAGCTGAACGAGCGGCTTTCTCTGGTTCAGCTGTATAACGCCCTGGGGGGTGGATGGCAGCAGTAAGTTCGGAATCAACCCCGGCGTTCATTGCCGGCTTTGATTTGATCAAAGCAACCAATCTCTGGAACACTTGAACCCATGGGCCGCTTTGCCTCCACTGTCAAGTTTTATTCGCGCTATCGGGGGCCTTACTCGCCGGATTTCGTCCGGAAAATTGCTGAACGGCTCTGTCTCGATGGCGATGAATCCTTGCTTGACGTTAGCTGCGCGCCTGGCCCGCTGGTGATCGGTCCACGCTGGATAAAGGCCGCGGCTTGAGCCACTGGGCTCTGGCCTCTTCGCCGATCCGTGCCAAAGCACCCCGCAGTGCATCCTCGCTGACTACCTTCTTCATACCGGGATTCTTGCGGCTCGCCCGCTCGTCCCGCAATCCGGTCACGTACGCATAGCGACAATGCCCGGCCAGGATCGACTGAAACTAGGCACCATGCGCATCCGCTACCTCGCTGGCGTTGTTGCTGGAGTCGGAACAATCGGTTCTGCCCGAGTTCCACCATGAGGAGATGTCCTCAGGCTATCGGCAGGCATACCCGAACCTTCCCGCCCCAGCCCTCACTTGCGTATCATTTCCCAAATCTTGTTAGGCTATCGTTGTGCGCGCATTGGTGCTCGATGCACTCCAACCCGCGCAGCCAACCGAGTTCTTCCTCGGGATAGTGCACTCTTCCTGGTGCAAATCCTCAAAAATGCGGTCCTAACTCCTTTCCTCTCTAATTTCTGTGAGCGACTATATGCTTTTTCAAATATTTGCGCGGCAGCACACCGCGCAAATCATTGAAAAAAGAATATTTGCATACAGAAATCAGGGGGGAGGGTGCATGGGACTGCAAAACGGTGATGTCGCACCGTTCGGAATCTCCCAACAGCACATTCAAACCCCAACCCGAGCGTGACCTCAATCACACTTCCGAGAGACATCGAGGAACTATCCTTTCCAGTGCCAATCAGCAACGGTTTTGAACGGCTCGAGCGTCCGATCTCGTCATCGATTGGCCTGCATAGCGCAGATCGTTGCTTTTGCGCCGGGAGGATAAGGAATGGCAAAACCTGACGAAATTCGCCGAATCCAGCGGATTGCGTGGGATCTCCGCGAGGACGTCGTGAAGATGATCGGTGTCGGCAAAGCAGGCCACCTCGGTGGTTCCTGCTCACTCGCCGAAATTGCGGCGGCCCTTTACTTCTCCAAGATGCGCTTCAATCCCGAAGCGTATAAGGATCCAGACCGGGACCGCTTTCTCCTCAGCAAAGGCCATTCCGTTCTCATCCAATACGCCGCGCTCACAGAGCTGGGAGTCATCCCCCGCCAGGAGTTGGACAAGGTCAAGACCCTCGCCGGCAAGTTGCAGGGGCATCCCGACATGATGACGCCGGGAATGGAGGCAGTCACAGGCTCTCTCGGGCAGGGCCTCTCGATCGCCGTGGGCATGGCGCTCGCCCTGCGTCTCGCCAAAAGCCCCTCGCGCGTCTACGTCGTCATGGGCGACGGCGAACTTGCCGAGGGCCAGCTCTGGGAAGCCGCCATGGCCGCCGCGCGCTACCAAGTAGATTCCCTCACCGCCATCCTCGATCGCAACCGCATCCAGGCCACCGGACCCACCAAGGAAATCTTTGATATCCCTAACTTGGAAGAAAAATGGCGCGCCTTTGGATGGAACGTCTTGAACGTGAATGGCCACGACGTAGCTGCCATCCTCGGCTCCCTCGACGCGGCCACTGCCCACAAGGGCGCTCCCACCGTCATCGTGGCCGACACCATAAAAGGCAGAGGCGTCTCTTTCGCAGAAAACACTGCCGCCTTCCACAACGGCGCCATGACCCAACAACAATATGAGATGGCGCTCGCTGAAATCGCAGAATCCCGGAGGATGCTCGCATGACTTCGCCCAACCTCAGAAGCGCGTATGGAGCCAGCCTGGTCCGGCTGGGCAAACAGGATCATCGCGTCGTCGCTCTCGAGGCGGACCTCGGTAAATCCACGCAATCCGTCATGTTCCAGGCCGAGTTTCCGGACCGTTACTTCCAAATGGGCATTGCGGAGCAGAACATGGCCTCCACGGCGGCCGGTTTTGCCCTCGCCGGAATGATCCCTTTCATCCATTCGTTTGCCGTCTTCGCTTCTGGCAGGGACTACGATCAGCTCCGCAACTCCGTCTGCATTCCCAACCTTCCTGTCCGCATCTGCGGGTCCAGCGCCGGCCTCTCCGACTTCGGCGATGGAAAGACCCACCAGGGCATCGAGGACGTCGCCCTCATGCGCGCCCTCCCCAACATGACCGTTGTCTGCCCCGCCGATTCCATCGAGGTCGAGAAGGTCATGGACTGCATTCTGGATTGCAAGGGACCGGTCTACATCCGTATCAACCGCAACGATCTTCCCTTCATCTATCCTCCCGATGAGGCCTACTCCATCGGCAAAATCTCCCAGCTCCGCGAGGGGCACCACGCCGCCATCTTCGCCTCGGGGGTAATGGTCTCCCGGTCTCTCGAAGCCGCGGATATCCTCGCTGCTGATGGAATTTCCACTCGTGTCCTCGATGTCGCCACCATCAAACCCCTGGACCGCAAGGCCGTCATCCGCTATGCGGCCGGAGTGGACGCCATCGTGACCGCCGAAGAGCATTCCATCATTGGCGGGCTCAGCTCCGCCATCGTCGAAGCCCTTCGCGCTGTCCCACACGCCCCCGTCGAATTCGTGGGCATCCATGACACATTCGGCCTGTCGGCGGAGAACTATAATGATCTCCTTGCACATTTTGCGCTCACTGCGGACGACGTTGCCAATGCCGTCCGAGCGCTTTCGAGAGGAAAACAGAGATGAACATCGGCTTTATCGGACTGGGCATCATGGGCAAGCCCATGGCCAAAAACCTCCTCAAAGCGGGCCACAAGCTCGTCGTTTACGACATTATTGAAGCGCCGGTGAAAGAACTGGTCCAAGCCGGTGCCACGGCTGGATCATCCCCCAAGGATGTAGCCTCGCGCAATTCCCTCATCATCACCATGCTCCCCAATTCGCCTCACGTGAGGCAGGCGGTCCTCGGCAAGGACGGCGTCATCGAGGGCGCCAAGCCGGGCAGCATCGTCGTGGACATGAGCTCCATCGCGCCCCTTGCCAGCCGCGAGGTGGCCGCCGAGCTGGCCAAGAAAGGCATCGAGATGCTCGACGCCCCGGTCTCCGGCGGTGAGCCCAAGGCCATCGACGGAACCCTCGCCATCATGGTCGGCGGCAAGCAGGACCTCTTCGACCAGGTCAAGGACGTCTTGCTCCAGATGGGCGCCAGCGCCGTCCTCTGCGGCGACATCGGCGCGGGCAACGTCACCAAGCTCGCCAACCAGATCATCGTCGCCCTCAACATCGCCGCCATGTCGGAGGCCCTCCTCCTTGCCACCAAGGCAGGAGTGGACCCCGAGCGCGTCTTCGACGCCATCAAGGGCGGCCTTGCCGGCAGCACCGTCCTCAACGCCAAGGCCCCCATGGTCTTGGCCGGAAACTACAAGCCCGGATTCCGCATCGAACTGCACATCAAGGACCTCCAGAACGCCCTCGATACGGCCCACGAGACCACCACTCCCATTCCTCTCACCAGTCAGGTGATGGAAATGATGCAGGCCCTCAAGGTGGACGGCCATCAGAAGGACGATCACGGCGGCCTCATCCAGTTCTATGAGAAGATCGCCGGTGTCAAGGTTCGCAAGGGAGGCGCGCTGTGACCACCCCGCGCCTCCAGGGCAAGACCGCCCTCATCACTGGTGCCGCAGGAGGAATCGGCGCCGAAGTGGCTCGCAGGTTTCGTGAGGAAGGCGCTTCGGTCTTCATCTCCGATACCAACCGCGCCGATGGAGAAAAGACAGCCGCCTCCATCGGCGCGGTCTTCCTCGCCCACGATGTGACTTCGGAGGAGAGCTGGAAGACTGTGCTCTCTGCCGTGATCACACAGGCCGGACGCCTTGACGTTCTAGTCAACAATGCAGGCATCAACATCCGCAAGAATATCGAGGAGATGGATGTCGACTCCTTTGACGCCATGATCGCCGTGAACGTCAGAGGACCTTTCCTTGGCATCAAGCACTCCTTGCCGATGATGAGGGCAGCGGGCGGCGGTCTCATCCTGAATATGTCTTCGATCAGCGGCATTATTGGCCACCAGTTCACCAATGAAACTTATTCCCTGACCAAGGGTGCGCTCACCGTGCTCACCAAAGCCGTGGCCGTGCGCTACGCCAAGGACAATATTCGCTGCAACTCCGTCCACCCCAGCACGGTGGAGACCGCCCTGGTGCAGACCATGCTCAAGGACCCTGTGCGCCGCGCCGAGCGGCTCGGCGAAGTGCCTCTCGGAAGAATGGCCACCACCACCGACGTCGCCAATGCACTCGTCTACCTGGCCAGCGACGAGGCCGCCTTTATCAACGGGGCCGCACTGCCCGTCGACGGAGGCCTTACCGCCGCCTAGGCTGTATCGAGCAACAGCAATCGTGCAACCCAAAAGTATATGCGCCTGTCATCCTGAGCCGATTCTCAATCTGCTCAGGACTGAGCTCCTTCGCTCTGCCCATTTCTGTCCCTTCCATGCCCGTTTGCTCAGCTCCGCTGTCAAGAATTTGCGGGCAATCAAGGCTCCGGTCGGCGAACGACCTGCCCCACCGTTCTGCTATCCTCTAGTCCTGGCGGCGGCTCCGCCGGAGCGCCGCCTTCGCGCCACTCAGTCTTAGTTCCCCGGGAGGATATTGATGAAAAGAAGTCTGCTTTTCAGCCTTGCGGTCTCCGCCGCGCTCTGCACACCAGCTTTCGCTGCCCTCAAACCAGGCGACCAAGCGCCTGAATTCTCTGCTCCCGCATCCCTGGCGGGAAAGGAATTTCATTTCTCGCTACGGACCGCACTGCAAAAGGGCCCCGTCGTGGTCTATTTCTACCCATCTGCCTTCACGAGCGGTTGCGACCTCGAGGCTCACACGTTTTCCCAGGACAAGAGCCAATTCACCGCCGCCGGCGCCACGATTATTGGCGTTTCAGAAGATAGCATCACACGCCTCAAGCAGTTCTCCGCCGATCCCAAGTACTGTGCGGGCCGTTTCCCGGTGGCTTCTGATCCGAGCGGAAAGATCGGCGCTTCCTACGGAGTGAAGGCCTTTCCCGGAATGCCGGGCATGAAAGATGTGCGCGGCGTCGTCATCGGCCACGGCTTTTTTGCGCGCACAACCTTCGTAATTAACAAGAATGACAAGATCGTTGCGGAATTTTCTTCCCAGGCAGATCATTTAACTCCACCTGAACATGTAAAGAGGGCGTTGGCAGTCGTCCGGCAGCTTGCTCACAAGTAGCTCCCTGCCGGCGCCTCGCCGCAACCGGCGGGTCTTGGATCATCGTTTTGTCCGGCTATCCGGTGTGCACAATCATCAGGGTTTCAGCCGTGCTTGGGAGAAGTCTGAATTATGGGTTGCGTCTGGCGCTGCAGCCGTCACACGCTTTGCTCTTGGCTAGCAATGGAGGGCGGAGCCATCAAGGATGATTGACGCTGTCTCGATAAACTCGAGCACCAAGTCAACGCCTGGGCCGATCAGGCAGAACTTTCCGCTTAGTACTTGACTCATTTACCACATGTTTGTTCCTTCAAGACTTCTAGTCTCTTGCCCAAATCTCGACGGCTGTGCGAAATTCGTGCTAGTGGCTTGGCCTGCAAATACCAGCAATAGAACTAGCTGCAAACATCATTCAGGGCGTTGACCGAATGGTATAAATCGAGTTCCTCGGATTGCTGTTGTCCATCGGCGGGACTACGATTGGCTTTAGCCACGGGAGGGCCCCTATGTATAAACTCATGATCCTTTGGCTCATGACCTTGCTGGCTATGCCGGTCTTCGCCGCCAATCGCGTGACCGTCGATCAGTTAAGCCATGTGATCGATTCTTCGCGCAAACGGA